>NZ_JBOFRH010000612.1:0-1666 GCF_051650925.1 Plesiomonas sp. | reverse complement strand
GGCGATCGGTTAGCGTTCAGCACTGACAGCTTCGTGGTCGACCCGATTTTCTTCCCTGGGGGAGATATCGGTAAACTGGCAGTCTGCGGTACGGTGAACGATGTTGCCGTCGGCGGCGCTATCCCGAAATACCTCTCTTGTGGCTTTATTCTCGAAGAGGGGCTGCCACTGACAGATTTAGAGCGTGTGGTTCGCTCGATGGCCGCTGCTGCCGCAGAAGCGGGCGTACAGATAGTTACTGGCGATACCAAAGTGGTGCATCGCGGTGCCGCTGATAAGATTTTCATCAATACCGCGGGTATTGGCGTGATCCCTCCCGCGGTGCAGTGGGGCTGTGACCAAATTCGCGTTGGCGATAGAATTATTGTGAGCGGTACTTTGGGCGACCACGGAGCCACCATCTTGAATTTGCGTGAGCAAATGGGGTTGGATGCCGATCTGCAAAGTGATTGTGCACCGCTCAATGGCATGATTGCCGCGCTGCATCCGATCGCGGGGGTTCGCACCTTGCGTGATGCAACCCGTGGCGGCGTGACGGCGGTGTTGCACGAGTTTGCGCAGGCTAGCGGGTGCGGCATGATGATTGCCGAATCGGTATTACCGGTGCAACCGGTGGTGCGCGGCGTCTGCGAGCTGTTGGGGCTCGATCCGCTCAATTTTGCCAATGAAGGTAAACTGGTGCTGATTGTGGCCGAAGAGGCCGAAGAGGCTGTGCTGGAGTGCTTGCGTGCCCATCCGTTGGGTCGTCATGCCACCTGTATTGGCTCAGTAACCGAAAATCGGCAAGTGAAAGTGATGGGGGCGTTTGGCGCAGCGCGTCTGCTGGATTTGCCGCACAGCGAGCCATTACCGCGCATTTGCTAACGTCCTAACAGTTAAAGAAAACACTAAAGCAAAACTAAAACAAAGCGAAAGCAGAGATAAAAATAGAGATAAAGGGATAAGCCGCTGTTTGTGATAAAACGGCGGCTTTTTCATGTACGTAATTCGTTCATGACTTGTTTACTCGGTAACGCAATGTGAAATCACTAAAAAAACAAACAAAAGAAATTTCAAGATAGATATCAAGATAGAGCAATATCAAAAGGGATAGGGAGCCGTAAGACAAATAAAACAGAGGAAGGATAACAGCGAAAAAAGCAAAGCGGAAATGGATAGGGCGAAGAGAATCAACTAGATATAACGCTAAAGTAAATAGCGTCAGTGGTTATTAATAATAGTTATCAATAATACTGGCGCTGCAGTGATTGCGGCTCATTATAAAATGGTGGCAATTGCCATCACCGTGATACCGACAATGATGGATAGAACATAACGTTCAAGAGGACGATTTATTATCCGGTGAAGCAGGTTTTTGCTCGTTTAACCCTGGCATCTCCATATGTGCGCTGTTCTCGTTCTGGCCACTCAGTGCACGTTTGAAATCGCGTACCGCACCGCCCAGATCACGACCCACATTACGCAGGTTTTTGGTGCCGAATACCAATACGACAATTAGGCCGATCAGTAAGAGCTCCTGAATTCCGATTCCGCTTAATCCCATGATTATTATCTCCGGTTAAATAAACCGTCCCGATAATAGCCACGAATGAATCGTTACCGCAAACCCTTTTTAGAGTGCCAATTGTTTCATATCTTTAATGGTATGAGAAAGGTGGTCGTTAAT
>NZ_JBOFRH010000611.1:0-3858 GCF_051650925.1 Plesiomonas sp. | reverse complement strand
TTCCTGCAATGGTATGTGGCCGAGCAGCACGAAGAAGAGAAGCTGTTTAAAAGCATTCTGGATAAGATTGAGCTGGTGGGTGAAGATGGTAAGGCATTGTTCTTTATCGATAAAGATCTGAAAGCTTTGGCGCAAACCGGTAATGCCAATGCGGTAGCCAGCAGCGCGGAATAATCTGCGTGACAGTTTGAGCGAAACCGAAGTAAGAAATAGCGCCGTGCAGGATAGATCCTTCGCCTGAACTGCGCTATATCTATTTCGTTGCGCGATATCTATTTTGCACTACATGTGTTTGCTCTGAATATGGCACCATAGAAACTAAAACAGAACACCGTAAACGGAATACGGAAGAGAGTAGGTAGATGGATTTACACTGGGTTGTTTGGATTTTACTGCTGATCAGCGTCGTGAATATTGCACGCTATATTTCTAGCCTGAAAGTGCTGCTGTTTATTATGCGGGAAAGTGACCCGTACCTGTATTTACAGGTTGATGGGCGCGGTTTTTTTCGTGCAACAGGGGTGATCTCAAAGCAGATCCGGCTGTTTCACTATCTGCGTGAACAGCGTTATTTATCCCACCATGATCCGCTATTTATCGAAAAATGCGCCAAAGTTAGGCAGCTATTTATCTTTACCAGCAGCTTATTGTTGCTGATGCTGGCCACGCTGTTGCTGAGTATTTTTCTGCCGGAAGCGGCGGTATTGGCTGAGTAGCGCTAAAACAACATCGGCAACCCGAGGGCTGCCGATGGTGTAATCGTTCTGATTATCTGATGACGGAAAAAGTGTACGGTCAGAGGATAACGTAGCTTGCGATCCAAAAGAGTGCACAAGAGAGCAGCATGGTGGCCGGTAAGGTGAATACCCACGCCATCAGAATGCTTTTCACTGTGCCTGATTGCAGGCGATTTTTGTTGGCTAACATCGATCCCGCTACAGCGGAAGAGAGTACGTGCGTAGTCGATACCGGCATACCGGTAATACTGGCGATCCCGATAGCAGAGGCCGCTGTGATCTGCGCTGCCATGCCTTGAGAGTAGCCCATACCGCGTTCGCCAATTTTTTCACCCACAGTGACCACAATACGACGCCAGCCGACCAGTGTACCCAGACCCAGTGCCAGTGCGACAGCCACAATGACCCACGTTGGAGCATACTCAGTGGTCTGATTCAGATCGGCACGTAAGGTATTGAGATTGCTAGAGTCAGACTTCGATAACCCCGGCTGTGATGCCACTTTCTTTGCGGTATCATCAATACACAGGATCAAACGGCGCGTCATCCGGCGTTGCTCGGTATCCAGATCGCTGTAACTGTTTACGCCCCGCAGCAGATTCCCCAGCTTATCCAATGATTCACGCGTCTGCGCCGGATTACAGTGGAATTTACCCTGTGGAATAGCGTTGTCTTCAGTACTCACCGGATGGCTGGCAATAAAGGCATCTAATACCCCTGTGTTGCTGGCATAAATGCCGGCAATATGCTCTGCTGCATCGGCAGTTTTAGCGATTTCGTACTTGCTGGCATCCATGTTGACCACGAACTGCGATGGTGCGATACCGATCAAAACCAGCATCAGCAGACCAATCCCTTTCTGGCCATCATTCGAGCCGTGTGCAAAGCTGACACCAAATGAGGAGAGGATCAGCATAGTGCGCGGCCAAAATGGTGGATGCTTCTTGCCATCGAGCAGTTGACGCTCTTCTGGGTTAAGATGCATGTGCGATGTCGGGTAGAGCCGTTTTAGCGTTAGCAGCACCACACCGGCAACCGCAAGGCCAACCAGTGGCGAGACGATCAGCGAAAGCATCACATCCAGCGCTTTTTTGAGGTTCACTCCATCACTGATCGAGGTGTGTGTCATCAATGCATTGGCCACGCCGACACCCAGAATCGAACCGATTAAGGTGTGCGAACTTGAGGCCGGTAGCCCCAGATACCATGTGCCAAAATTCCACACAATGGCGGTCAATAGCATTGAGAAGACCATGATCAAGCCATGTGTCGAGCTGATATTGACCAACAGATCAATCGGCAGCAGGTGCACAATGGCGTAGGCGACACTTAGCCCTCCTAACAACACCCCGAAGAAATTAAAAAATCCCGACAGTACAACTGCAAGTTGTGCCGGCATTGCTTTGGTGTAGATAACCGTCGCTACCGCATTGGCAGTGTCGTGAAATCCGTTAATAAACTCGTAAGCCAAAACAAATAATAACGCCAGCCCAAGCAGAATGGCGATATGAGTATCAAGACCGGTAAATATATCAAACATAAAATAAGCCATAAAACCGTCATCAGACTGGCGCATTATCAATATAAATAGCGCCGCTACAAAGCGAAAATTCGAGTTATTTTTAAAAGTGCCGCAAAAAAGGCAGGAATAATTGCACGCTGTTACCCGTAACCTTAAGTGATTGTGATTATTAACAAATTGATTTATAAATAAATTAATATTTAATTACATTTATATCTGCTTTTGCAATGAACCCTGTGGGTAAATCCGTGGTTAAGCTCGCATTTCACGATGATTGTGCCATTTCATGACGCAATTTAGCGTTTTTATGCTTTTTCCATTCAGTTGTTATTGATCGGGTGCGTAACGCGCTTATTTCAATACTGTGTTTAGGTGTTATGTCGGTATTTCCTCTTCAGCTTTTTTTAATTTCTCTTATGCTGTTTTACGTTATGTCGTGTTTTTCGTTGCATTTTATCTTTTCTGTTTAAAATAGATTTAAGACTCTCTTTTTATTCTGTTTCCCTAGATTATCGCTTCTTTATTGTTCTTAAGGCTTTGACGATATCTGGTGGTTAGCCGGAAAGCCCATTACAATCCGCCGATGATTTGGTGGCCGCCAGTGAATACGCGGCGGCAACAAAGTGAACTAGAGGCGAGTGTGAAGACTGAATTTGATGTAGTGATTATCGGGGCAGGGGCTGCAGGGTTACTGTGTGCGGCAATGGCCGCTGAGCGTGGGCGACGTGTGCTGGTGGTGGATAACGGTAAAAAAGCCGGACGTAAAATTTTGATGTCGGGCGGTGGCCGTTGTAATTTCACCAATTTGTATATCGAGCCGGCTGCCTATTTGTCTGAAAATCCACATTTTTGTAAGTCAGCACTTTCACGCTATACCCAGTGGGATTTCATTGCGCTGGTGGCAAAACACAATATTGCTTATCACGAGAAAACCCTCGGTCAGTTGTTTTGTGATGACTCTGCCGAGCAGATCGTGGCCATGTTGCTGGCCGAATGTGCCGAGCACGGTGCACAAATCCGCCTACGGTGTGATGTTAGTGCGGTTGAACGGGTTGTCGCTGAACAGACAGCCGACAGCGCCGATGTACCGTATAGTGCCGATGCACCGTATTTAGTGCAGACCAGCGGCGGAGCAATTTGTTGTCAGTCGGTGGTTGTGGCCAGTGGCGGATTATCAATGCCGGGGCTGGGCGCAACACCACTGGGTTATCGGATTGCCGAGCAGTTTTCACTGCCGATTATCCCCACCCGTGCCGGATTAGTGCCATTTACGCTGCACAAAGCTGAGCTTGATGCCCAGCAATCGCTGGCGGGAATTGCTATTCCGGTGAGTGTTGAATCACAGCAAGGGGTGGTGTTTCGTGAAAACCTGCTATTTACCCACCGTGGTCTATCGGGGCCGGCGATTTTGCAGATCTCCAGTTACTGGAAAGCGGGGGAAACGGTCAGCGTGAATTTGCTGCCCGATCTTGATCTGCTAGCCGAGCTGGAGCAGTTGCGGCAGACACAGCCAAATCTGAGCTTGAAAAATGCGCTGTCGCGCTGGCTGCCAAAACGTTTTGTCGAGTGTTGGATAGAGCAGCAGCGGTTGCCTAATCC
>NZ_JBOFRH010000610.1:0-25378 GCF_051650925.1 Plesiomonas sp. | reverse complement strand
CGACAGAGAGCATCACATAAAAGCTTGAAGCCAGATCAAGTGTCGGCCCTTTCAATCCACTGAATAAACCCAATACTGGTACTTTTACCAACAACATAACAATAGCCACTATCACGGCACTGGCCATACAAAAAGCATTGGCAAGCCATGCCTGACGATAGGCCAGCTCAAAGCGGCTTGCACCAAGCTGATTACCAATCACAACCGCAGCCCCTGTAGCAATACCATTTAGCCACGCCAGACATAATGACTCTAGCGGTGCCATTACTGTCAGGGCAGCCAGTGCTTGTGTGCTGATATGGCCAAAAATAGCGTTGTACATAAACACACCGCCTGACCACACCACCATATTACCAATAAGGGGAATAGCCAGTTTTAATAAACGTACAACTTCAAGGCGATTGAGGCTTTCGATAAAATCTTGGCGGCTAAAGGCCAGTAAGTGTTTACGCCAGTACAACCACGCGGTCAGTGCAACAACTTCAATCAGCGCACTCAACAGTGTGCCCCATGCTGCCCCGACAATGCCAAGTGCCGGAAAGCCCCACTTCCCAAAAATAAGTATGTAGTTAAACAATACATTCAGGCTGATACCAAAAGCACTAAACAGGGTGCTCGTCGTAGCCTGATGCATAGAGCGTAAGCCCGCAGCAAAACTCGCGCCGACAGCGGTAAGCAGCATGTTTCCGGCAGTGATCTCCATAAACGAAGCGCCAAGGGCAATCACTTCTGGAGAGTTTGAAGCCAGCCCCATAACATGCTCGGGTAAAAACAAAAATACACCCGCACCCAATAAACCGACAACGCCGGTAATGAGCATGGTTAGCGCGACAGTGCGTTTCATTCCACCGTTATCACCGGCTCCCCAATATTGGGACAGCAGCATACTGCCACCGGTGCAAACACCGATCACCAGCAGTGTAGTCACAAAAATGGCACGGCCAGCAACACCGATCGCGGCAACATCGGCTTCCCCCAGTTGCCCCAGCATGACAATATCCACCAAGCTGCGTGACGAGAACAGCACCACTTGCAGGGCTACCGGTAAGGCAACGGTTAACAACTGGCGGAAAAACGCCATATTTGTGGTTGCGATATGTATATTTGACTGCCGAGCCTGTGACATAACCACTCCAAATACAAAACCGGTAAACAGGAAAAAGAGCGTAAAAACCACGTTTCCGGTAAGACATCTAAAAGACAACGTCTAGTGTAAAGGAGCAGTAAAAAAGTGTTATCCGCTTATCCGTGACACTGATGGCAAATTTACGTTCAAAAACTGGGGAGGTTACAAAGTGCTGTTTTATTCAGCAATATTTGGTGAAGATTATCGTGTTTGGTTATGAGCAAATGATATGACAATGCATTAGTGCAATAAGCTATCGCTCAATAAACGATCATGCAATAAACGATCGTCAGCACACACCAGTAAGCACGTAAGCCGTCAAACAAAAAAACGGCGACCTCAAATGAGATCGCCGCCTCTGTTCTTCAATTTTTGCTGTTTTATATCGCCTAATCCAATACCTATCAGGCAAAAAAGAGCACAGCACAAATTATACTTGGGATGATGGCACTTTTTCCGGTGCAGCACCGCGAACGGCCATGCCGTAATAGCAGCCGATAGAGATCACTGCACAAGCGGCCATCGTGCCAACCATCGGCCAAATAGTGCCTGACGGCATAAATGCCACCAGCGATCCGACTACAGCGCCGGTACCAAAGCGCAATGTACCGGCCATTGAAGAGGCTGTTCCGGCAATATGCGGAAACTCTTCCAAAATCGCCGCCATCGCATTTGAGCCAACAATGGATATTGCACCAACAAACAGAGCAACACCGCTGACCAATGCCCAAAAACCGAGCCCCAATAGCCCTCCGAGCACCAGCCAGACCCCCATACTAAATTGGATCCACAAGCCGGTTTTCATCATAAAATTAGAGCCTTTGCGTTTCACAAAGCGCCCATTAAGGCTGGTAATGATGATTAAACAGAGAATGTTTAGCCCAAAATAGTAACCAAAATGCTGTGGATCAACCCCGTTGAGATCGATATACACAAATGAACCGGCCGTTAGGAAAGTGAACATACCGGCAAATGAGAATGCACCGCTGAGCATATAACCGAGCACTTGCCGCTGACGCAGCAGTACGGAAAAATTCCCCAGTGTACTGCGGACATTAAATGGCTGACGTTTTTCAGGTGCAAGTGTTTCAGGGATAAAGCAGGCCACCATCAGCGAGCAGATCACTGCCGCAATAGTCAGTACCCAGAAAATAGCATGCCAATCAAACCACACCAGCAGATAGCCCCCCAGCAACGGGGCAATGAGCGGCGCAACGGTCATAATCAGCACAACCATTGACATCATGCGCGAAAAGTCATCTTTGTGGAACAGATCGCGCAACAATGCATTGATCACTACGCCAGAAGCAGCTCCCGCAAAGCCCTGAATCAAACGTGCGGCAATAAAACCGTCAATATTGCTCAGTTGGGTGCAGGCCAGCGAAGCCAGCGCAAACAGCAGAGTGCCGATAATAATAATCGGTTTACGGCCAAAACTGTCGGCCGCTGGGCCGTGAAACAGCTGACCAACAGCAAACCCCAGCGTATATGCCGTTAGCGTCAGCTGTACCGAGCCTGCAGTTGCATTCAGTTGTGAGGCGATAGTTGGCAAGCTGGGCAGATACATATCGATTGCCAGCGGCGTTAACATCGCCAGCATGCCGAGGATAAAAATCAGCAGGGGTTGCCGCTGATGGGTATGGCTTTGTGTAGTCACTATTATCGGGTTCCTGATCGGTTATTGCGAAACAATGCGCTGTACTTCATCATCTGTAAGTCGGCGGTATTCGCCTTCGGCCAGATTGCTGTCCAGTGCAATACCGCCGACACACTCACGGTGCAAGGCCGTCACTTTATTGCCAATGGCAGCGAACATACGTTTGACCTGATGGTATTTCCCTTCCGTGATAGTCAGGCGTGCCTGATGCGACCCCAACAGTTCAAGCACCGCAGGACGCGTTAAATCAGGCTCACTGCGCAGTTGTACGCCTTCGGCAAACAATGCAATAGCGCTGGCATCCACTGGATCGGCCAACGTAACCAGATAGGTTTTCTCACAATGGTGGCGCGGAGAGGTAATTCTGTGCGACCACTGGCCATCATCGGTCAGCAGAACCAACCCTGTGGTATCAATGTCTAAACGTCCGGCTGGATGCAATTTATGGCTGGCTGGCTCTTCAAGCAAAAACAGGACAGTTGGGTGATCAGGATCATCGGTTGAGCAGACATAACCTTGTGGCTTATGCAGCATAAAATAGCGTGGGCCTGTCTGTTGCTCGAGAGAATGTCCGTTATATTCTACTTTGTCATCAGGCTGTAACTTAAGTGCGCTGTTTTTGACAACTTCACCGTTTACAGTGACTTCCCCTCGGCGGATTTCGCGCCCTGCAATCGAGCGTGTCATGTCGGTTTGTTCGGTAAGAAATTTGTCAAGGCGCATGTTTATTCTCTAAAAATAGCTCGGGTTAATACGCGTATTATAAGCAGATTGCCACTAACGGGCTAACGCATTCTGGTAAACTTACTTTCTGGTACTGTATCCAGACCGACGACTGACTTTGATGAAGGATTATCCGCGTGACAACACAAGAGCAGATTGCGCTTTGGCAAGCCCGCTATGGCGAGGAGCATAAAATCCGGCGCGATGATTATCGGTCAGCATTTCAGCGCGATCGGGCACGTATTCTACACTCTGCTGCGTTTCGCCGTTTACAGGCCAAAACACAGGTGCTGGGGGCGGGCATGAATGATTTTTACCGTACCCGCCTGACCCATTCGTTAGAAGTGGCACAAATTGGCACCGGTATTGTTGCGCAGCTCAAACGCAAATATCCCGAACAAAAAACAGTGCTACCTTCTGATAGCCTGATGGAGTCACTCTGTTTGGCGCACGATATTGGTCATCCTCCCTTCGGACACGGCGGAGAAGTGGCCCTAAACTATATGATGCGAGATCACGGCGGGTTTGAAGGAAATGCACAAACTTTTCGTATCGTGACACAACTTGAGCCTTACACTGAGCAATATGGTATGAATTTAGCCCGCCGGACACTGCTCGGGCTGCTCAAATACCCCGCATTACTCAGCGAAACGCAAGCCACAGAACGTCCTCCAGCCGTTGCTCATTTTCGCCATTTACAGGCCAATCAGTGGAAACCGGCTAAGGGAATTTACGATAAAGACAGGGCACTGTTTGAGTGGGTATTAGACCCGCTGACACCGACTGATCGCACACTGATTAACACAATGCGGGCCGAACGCACAGTACCAACACAACAGCTGAAAACTCGCTATAAATCGCTCGATTGCTCAATTATGGAACTGGCTGACGATATTGCCTATGGCATTCATGATCTGGAAGATGCCATTGTGATGGGTATGGTGACTCGTGAACACTGGCAGTGGGTAGAGCAGGCTCTGCGCCCGATTAATGACCCCTGGTTTAGCCAAAATATTAGCGGCCTGACTGATAAATTATTCTCAACTCAGCACCATCTGCGTAAAGATGCGATTGGTGCGATGGTCAACGCACTCATCACCGGCATTAGTTTGCAATATGACGCGCAATTTACTGAGCCGTTACTGGCATGGAATGCTACCCTGCCAGAGTCACTACAAAAAGTGATTGCCGTGCTAGTGCGGTTTGTGAACGAATTTGTCGTTCGTCGCACTGAAGTACAAATGCTCGAATACCGTGGCCAACAACTGATCATGACACTGTTTGATGCCCTCAGTGCCGACCCCGAGCGTCTACTGCCCAACAATACTCGCCAGCATTGGCAACAATCACGCGCCGAAGGGCACTCTGGTTTGCGCGTAATTACTGACTATATTTCAGGTATGACTGACGGATTTGCCCAGCGCATTTACAACCAGTTGTTTATCCCTGGTGATAGTGTGCTTTTTGAACCGCACCATTAACTATTACCTTGTTGATTAACAATGACCGTATTTATTGCGTAAAAAGAGCTATCAATAGCGGCAAGAACGGGGTGGCTTTCCGCATACCCCGTTTGTTTCTATTATGCCGCTTATTTGTATTATGATTTTATTGCGGTTTCCGATTACGCTGATAGCCGTTAACCTAATCATCATCAAGGAGTAACCGGCGTTATGCCTGCACAACACGACTCGTCACCTGAGTCTGCCTCTTCCCCCCGGCTCTTTTTCTATGCATTTCGTCAGGCCTCTTGGCGTGGGCTAAGTGGTGATCTGATTGCGGGGATCTCGGTTGCTGCTATCGCCCTGCCTGCACAGATGGCCACCGCGCATTTAGCTGGCATGCCGCCGATTACCGGCATTTATGCGTTTATTGCCGCAGCGATTGGCTTTGCTATTTTGGGCGGCAACCGTTATCTGTCTGGGGGCGCTGATTCTACTATTGCCCCGATTTTTGCCTCTGGGTTATCACTGATGGCGGTGGCGGGTTCAACCCAGTACGCACATCTAGCCGGACTACTCTCAATACTGGTGGGTGTCATTTTACTGGCCACTTACCTATTCCGGCTCGGCTGGCTTGCAGATTTACTCTCGTTTCCTGTCACCATTGGTTTTTTAGCCGGAATATCGTGCCATATTCTGATTGGGCAATTACCACAGATTTTTCAAATTCAGGTTGCCAGCGGGCATCTTCTGTCACAACTGTGGAGTATCATTTTACAACTTCCCCAGTTAAATCTGCTTTCAACTGTGATCGGGCTGGGCATTTTTGCGCTGACAACATTCTCTGGCCAACGCTGGCCTCGTCTGCCGGCTGCGTTGATTGGGCTGAGTATTGTTGTGGCCATCAATGTGCTATTACCTTTAACACACCATTTTTCCTCTTTATCCCAGTACGGGCTGACAATGCTAACCCACGTCAGTGGCCAGAAACCTGACTTTGCCTTTTGGCGCTACCCATGGCATGACATTTTCAGCCTGTTTCCGTTAGCACTACTGGTTGCCATGGTTTGTATCATGCAAACGGCGGCAGTATCGCGTACCACAAAAGACAGCGGTGCACCGGTCAGTAAAGATTTTGCAGGTATTGGTTTGGGCTGTATTTTTTCAGGAATGGCGGGAACATTTCCCACCAATGCCAGCCCTGCCCGCTCAGTCGTCACGCAAAATTCCGGCGGGCAAAGCCAGTTATCAGCACTGATTGCCGCAGGCATTTTGACGCTGATAGTGGTATATGCTCAGTCAATATTGAGTTTGATCCCACATGCCGCACTCGCAGGGGTATTGATGTATGTTGGGCTAAGTATCCTTAAAATCAGTGAGATAAAACGGATTTACCGCGAAAGTCGTGAAGAGTTCTATCTGTGCATAGCAACACTGTGCATGATTTTACTGCTACGCATTGAAGTGGGTGTCATGCTGGGGGTTGTGCTCTCATTGCTGCACGGTGTGTTTGTCACCGCTCGCCCGAACAATGCCGAATTTATGCGGATAAAAAATACCACTATCTGGTGGCATTCTGATGCCAAACAGCCAATGGAAACACTGCCTGAGGTGTTGGTATACCACTTTGCCGCGCCGCTAAATTTCACTAACGCAGAGTATTTCACCCGACAACTGCTGCAACAAATACAGCAAAAACCAGCGATACGCTTGCTGGTCATCGAATGTAGTGGAATTTTAGATATCGATATGACAGCCGCTGATAAGCTCAAAGCGCTGATTATCAGTTTGCATCAACGGCAAATTTGCGTCTGCATTGCACGCTTAGAAGCGGTGCGTGCTCGTCAGGCACTGTGGAATACTGGGCTACTTGAGATCCTTCCCGAAGAGAATGTCTTTTATAGTGTGCAAAATGCCATTGATGCTCGGCTGCCACAGGCTCAAACAGCGCAACCTTATCTGCCAAGTGAGTGATCCGCTCAATCTGTGGTATCCCCCAAAAAAAGCCGATCTTAGTTAAGATCGGCTTTTTTGTGTCCATATATCTATTCAGGTATTTGAAAAATAAACAAATTACAACGGATCAGCCCGCAAACAAGATACGGCATGACGGAAGCTGCCTTCGAGCAATGGTTTGGTCAGTGCGCACTCTGGCCCTGCAACCGGACAGCGGGTACGAAAAACGCAACCCGATGGCGGATTAATTGGCGAGGGTAAATCGCCCTCGAGCAACTGAATCTGCTTATTCCGCTCTTTGTCAGGATCGGGGATCGGCACCGCCGACATTAGCGCTTTGGTATACGGGTGCAACGGGTTGTGGTAGACCTCATCATACGTGCCCAGCTCTACCGGATTCCCCAGATACATCACCAAAACCCGATCAGAGATATGTTTCACTACCGACAAATCATGTGCGATAAAAATCAGCGATAACCCCATCTCACGCTGTAATGATTTGAGCAGGTTCACCACTTGCGCCTGAATAGAGACATCCAACGCCGAAACCGGTTCATCACAAATAATCAGCTTTGGCTCAAGGATCAGCGCGCGGGCAATACCAATACGCTGACACTGACCGCCGGAAAACTCGTGCGGGTAACGGTTGATTAAGTTTGGCAGCAGCCCTACTTTCATCATCACGGCTTTCACTTTATCGCTAACCGCCTGTTTTGACAGTTCAGGATAAAACGTCTGCAATGGCTCGGCGATAATATCGCCGATGGTCATGCGCGGGTTGAGCGAGGCCAGTGGATCTTGGAAAATCATCTGGATCTCTTTGCGTTTATTGCGCATTTGTTTTTCAGTCAAACGCGTCAGATCTTCGCCCAGCCAAACCACATGCCCTTCGGTAGCTTTCACCAGCCCGATAATCGCCCGTGCAAACGTCGATTTTCCGCAGCCAGACTCCCCCACCACACCGAGAGTTTCCCCTTCATATAACCGTAAGGTCACACCGTCTACGGCTTTGAGTTTTTGTGCCGGTTCCCAAAACCATGCATTATCATCTTTAATCTCAAAGTGCACTTTTAGATCAGTCACTTCAAGCAAGACCTTTTTCGCTGTGGCTGTATCATGAATACTGGCACTGTTTTGCTGATGGCTTGGTACAAAAGAGTGTGCTGCAACAACCTCTACTGACTGACTCATTTTACACCCTCCCAGTTCCAATGGCAGGCTCTGACCCTGCCCTCACCAAACGGTATTAATGCCGGTGCACTCTGACGGCATACTGAGCTAACATTCAAGCAGCGCTCCTGAAACGGGCAGCCCTGTGGTAGACGCAGCAAGTTTGGCGGGTTTCCCGGAATAGTCGCCAGCTCACTGCCTTTGCTGTCTAGCCGTGGCACGGCATTGAGCAAACCGGTTGAATATGGGTGGCTCGGGCGGTAAAAAATATCACGCGCCTGACCATATTCCATGGTGCGGCCAGCATACATCACCAGCACCTTGTCACAGATCCCCGCCACGACACCCAGATCATGGGTGATCATAATAATTGCGGTATTCAGCTCACGTTTAAGCTCGTTTAAGAGATCCATAATCTGCGCTTGTACGGTGACATCCAGCGCAGTGGTTGGCTCATCGGCAATCAGCAATTTCGGGCGGCACATTAACGCCATGGCGATCATCACCCGCTGGCGCATGCCGCCGGAAAACTCATGCGGGTACATCCGCATCCGCTTGCGTGCTTCCGGCATTTTTACGGCATCAAGCATTTTGACCGATTGATCAAACGCCTCGGCTTTGCTCGTACCTTTATGCAGCATCAGTACTTCCATCAGCTGATCACCGACCCGCATATAGGGGTTTAGTGAGGTCATCGGATCTTGAAAGATCATCGCGATTTTTTCGGCTCTGATTTTATTGAGCTGCGCTTGCGGCAGATTTAAAATCTCTTTGCCATCAAACAGCGCCGAGCCGCCAATTGTCCCATTACTGGCCAATAATCCCATCAGCGCAAAGGCGGTTTGCGATTTTCCCGAACCAGACTCGCCGACAATCCCCAGCGTCTCTCCGGCGCTGAGTGAAAAATTCAGATCGTTCACGGCGGTGACTGCACCGTCTTGCGTTGCAAAGGTCACTCGCAGATCTTTTACTGCTAACAATGTCATGCTGCGCTCCTTGCTTAACGATCTTTCGGGTCGAGGGCATCACGCAGGCCATCGCCAATAAAGTTGAAACAGAACAGCGTGATAATCAAAAACGTTGCGGGGATCAATAACTGCCATACCGCCACTTCCATCGAAATAGCACCATCTTGCAGCAGCGCACCCCAACTGGTCATCGGCTCTTGTACGCCTAATCCCAAAAAGCTTAAAAAGGATTCAAACAAAATCATGCCAGGAACAAGCAGAGAAGCGTAAATAACCACTACACCCAATACGTTTGGCACAATATGCCGTAAAACAATATTTTTAGAGGATACGCCGCAGACCAGTGCCGCTTCGATAAACTCTTTACGCTTTAGGCTTAATGTCTGCCCACGCACAATACGCGCTACATCCAGCCATGACACCATGCCGATAGCGACAAAAATCAGGAAAATATTGCGCCCGAACAGTGTCACTAGCAGGATCACAAAGAACATAAATGGAAATGCGTTAAGGATTTCCAATACACGCATCATCAGCGAATCAACCCGACCGCCAAGATAACCCGATGTTGCACCATAAAGCGTACCAAACAGCACGGCCACCAGCGCACCGGCCAGCCCGACCATCAGTGAAATACGCCCGCCCACTGCCGTGCGCACAAACAGATCGCGCCCGAGCGAGTCAGTGCCAAAATAGTGCTGCCCTTCAAACGCAGGCATTGCACTCATCGCTGTCCAATCGGTGGCATCAAATTCGAACGGTGATAAAGAGGGTGCAACCAATACATACAAACTCACCAGTGCCAAAATACACAGGCTAACCATGGCAGCACGGTTACTTTTAAAACGGCGGAACGCATCTTGCCACAAGCTGCGCCCTTCAATATCCAACTGGGTGGCAAACTGCTCAACCGCGGCGGAGTTATTTTTAGTCATCATCATAAAATACTCCTGTTAATAGCGGATTTTCGGGTCAATAAACGCGTATAGAATGTCGACTATCGCGTTAAAGAGAATGGTCAGCGTACCGACAATAATCGTCAGGCTCAGTACCATCGAATAATCACGGTTTAGTGCACCGTTAACAAACAGTTGCCCGATCCCCGGTAGCCCGAAAATAGTCTCTATCACGATAGAACCGGTGATAATGCCGACAAATGCAGGGCCGAGGTAAGAAATTACCGGCAACATGGCAGGTTTAAGGGCATGGCGCAGCACGATATGCCGCATCGGTAACCCTTTGGCACGGGCAGTACGAATAAAGTTAGAGTGCAAAACCTCAATCATTGAACCTCGGGTGATCCGAGCAATACTGGCGGTATAGGCAATGGCCAGCGCAGCAACGGGCAACACCATGTTGACGGCACTGCCATCATTCCAGCCTCCCGCAGGGAGCAGTTTTAGCCCCAACGAAAAAATCAGTACTAATAATGGCGCAATCACAAAACTGGGGATCACCACACCGGTCATGGCAAATGCCATCACGCCGTAGTCAATCATGCTGTTTTGCCGTAGCGCGGCGATAACACCAGCCGTAACCCCCAGAATCAGCGCCAGCACAAACGCATAAAAACCAATTTCAATTGATACCGGAAATGCTTGTGAAACCAAGTCATTCACTGAGAAATCTTTATACTTAAACGATGGGCCAAAATCGCCCTGCGCTAACTGCCCTAAATAGCGGAAATATTGGCTATACAGGGGTTCATCAAGGTGATATTTGGCTTCAATATTGGCCAAAACTTCAGGTGGCAGGCTACGTTCACCGGTAAACGGGCTACCCGGTGCTAAACGCATCATAAAGAAAGAGACGGTAATCAATATCAGCAGCGTGGGAATCGCTTCTAATATGCGGCGAAAAATAAACTTCAACATCACTACATACTCCCTGTCATGCGACGATGTAAACCCTGTTTATCGCTGTAACGGCATGTTCAGCTTATAGTTATCCAAGGCTTACCGTTTGGTAAGCCTTGGTTGACAGAGGATCACACTGGTGGTGCACCTTTGTTGGCGTAGCTAACAGCCCGTTGCAAAAAGCCGTCAGCACGCAATTGGTATCAGTGTTGCTTGATGTAAAGATCCTTCGAATAGATCTCATCTTGCGGGTTATTACCGCTATAACCGCCCACATACGGCTTCACCAAACGGGTGCTTACGTAGTGGTAAATCGGCATCAGCGGGGTATCTGTTTCAACGATATTCTCAGCTTGCTGATACAAGTTCGCGCGATCAGTATCGTTGGCCGCAGCCAAGGCTTTCACCATGGTTTCATCAAACGCAGCACTCTTATACTTCATGTCATTGTTGCTGCTTTTTGACAGCAAAATATTCAAGAAGGCTGTCGGGTCATTGTAATCAGCACACCATCCGGCACGGGTCACGTCATAGTTACCGAGACGGCGGTTATCCAAGAAGGTTTTCCACTCTTGGTTTTCCAGCGCCACATCAACACCTAAATTTTTCTTCCACATCGAAGAGATAGCGACAGCCACTTTCTTGTGGTTATCAGAAGTGTTGTACAACAGGGTAAATTTCAGCGGATGATCTTTACCAAAACCAGCTTCAGCCAGTAATTTAGCCGCTTCAGCATTACGCTGCTCTTGTGTCCATGATGCCCACTCCGGCTGTTTAGCCGCCAGCCCGTTGGTGATGCTTGGTGTGAAGCTGTATGCCGGGATCTGGCCTTGCGCCATAACCTGTTTAGCTATCACATCACGATCCATCGATAAAGAGAGCGCCTTACGTACCCGAGGATCAGTAAACGGTGCTTTTGTGGTATTGATGCCGTAATAGTATGAGCACAAATACGGGTCAATATTCACTTCCTGCGGAATTTCAGCCTGCAGCTTTTTGAACACGTCAATCGGCAGCTGGTTGTAAGTCATATCCACTTCACCAGCGCGATAACGGTTTACATCGGTGCCTTCATCAATCGGCAGATAAGTGACCTGATCAATGGTTACATTCGCGTTATCCCAGTAGTTTGGGTTACGTTCAAGCACAATGCGCTCATTCACCCGCCAGTCTTTCAGCTGATATGCCCCGTTACTGACATAATTTCCAGGGGAAGTCCACTTATCACCAAACTGCTCTACCGCCGCTTTATTGACCGGCTTGGTGGAGGTATGCGCCAGCATCTTCACAAAATACGGTACAGGTTTTGACAGCACCACTTCCAGTGTATAAGGGTCAAGTGCCTTCACACCCAGCGTTTCCGGTGCCGCTTTACCGGCAATCACATCACTGACATTCTCAATTTGTGCATACTCAAGGTATGAGGCGTAAGGTGATCCTGTTTTTGGGTCAACCAAACGTCGCCAACTGAAAACAAAATCTTCTGCCGTAACCGGTGTGCCGTTTGACCATTTAGCATCTTTGCGCAAATGGAAAACCCAACGTTTGTAATCCTGATTCTCCCAGCTCTCAGCCACACCGGGGATCACCTCACCGTTACCGTTGAGGTTAATCATGCCCTCTTGTAAATCACGGATAATGTTCGCTTCCGGAACACCTTCTACTTTATGGGGATCTAACGATGCAGGCTCATCACCGTTACCGCGCACCAGTGTCTGTGTTGCAGCCAGCACATCACCATTTTTGGTTTTTGCATCAGCAGGCACAGTTGGTGGGGTTGACGGTGTTTCAGCAGCAGAAGATTGTGGGGCCGCAGGCTTGTTATCACAACCGGTTAATCCGACAGTTGCACCCATCAACAGGCTGATAGCCACTGCCAGTTTTTTCTTGTTATATGTCATCGTTAATCTCCAAGATCGTATAAAGGTATTCACTATCCGGTGAACCTTAAGTAACCTCATGATTTATCAATCAAAGTCACTTCTTTTACTTGCATTTATCCCCCCAAAAATCTTTCTGCGGGAATATGCGCAGCAACGTATCAAAACCGAGTCTACATCGCCACTTCTTTTATCACTTAAACAGCATAATTCACCACAAAAATTAACTTAACCAGAATTCAACATTAAAAAATCACTGTTACCTATTATTTAACTATGCATAACATTGACTATGTAAAATGTGACATTCATAAGTCAAAAACGGTGTTCAAAATGTGGTATTACTGATCAAACCAGATTATATGCTTAATTTTTAATCTTAAAATAGATAAACAGTGTTTTAATTTGATCTATTAACACTCATATCAGCTATCGAATAGCAATACAACAGAATACGGTTAATTAACAAAATAAAACCGCCACAAGAAAAACCAACACAAACAATTAACATATGGAAATATGCGAAAATGAAAGGTATGCATAAAAAATGCATTGATAAGCAAGAAATTGGGGAAATAAAAAGAAAATAAAAAAATAAGCGCAGATAAAACAGTGAGGTGGGAGTGAAGAAAAAAGCAGGGGAACAATCAACAAAAAGCAGGCACGGTAAAGCCACGTTAAGTAAACATAACACCCCGTGCGGCAGCTATCACCGCACAAGGCATCAAAACGCGTTACCCCAGTGAAGCTTGATTATCAGCCTCGAAAAAACCTAAGACTTACCCTAAACCAGGAAACAGCGCACGCACACCGGTAACAATAAACTCAATACCCAGCGCCATCAGCATCAAACCCATGATTCGCGTAATAACGTTGATACCGGTTTGCCCCAGTAAACGAACAATATAGGGTGCAGCACGAAAAATAGCCCAGCACAGTAAAGCAAATAGCGCAATGGTGACCGACAACCCCAGCATGTTATACCACTGGTGATAACGCGTTCCCCATACAATGGTTGAGCTGATTGCACCAGGGCCAGCCATTAAAGGCAGTGCCAACGGAACAACCCCGACATTATCACGCAGTGCCGATTCCGATTTCTCTTGGTTATTCTGCTTATCTTCGCCCAATTTACCGCTGATCATCGACATCGCGATGCTGATCACCAAAAAACCACCGGCAATGCGGAACGAGTCAAGCGAGATACCGAAAATCCCTAAGATCCCCTGCCCCAAAAACAGCGCAACCCACAAAATAATCGCCACCGATAAAGTTGCTGTTAAGTTGGTTTTATTACGCAACTGCTCACTTTGGTGGCTGGTCAGACTGATAAAGGCCGGCAAAATGCCAACCGGATTCACCAGCGCAAATAGCCCGATGAAAAACTTGGTGAATATTGCAAGATCAAATAGCTGGGCCACGCTTAAAACTCCAGTCTGCAATCAAATGATGTTGAGTAAATAAAAATACCTTGAACAAGGTGCTAGCCGAAACACTTTTATACAAGAATAAAAGCAAAAATTCTTCCCGCTATAATCTAATAAAATTACATCACTACGTCTATGCCAGTAAAGCAGTCAAATAGTCTTACTTTTCACTGTTTTATGGTGTCTTGTTTGGTTTTTATCCAACTCAATTTAGCTGTTGTTTAGCTTTTACTTGATAACCTATTTTTACGTTCGCCTGAGTTTCACATGCAATTATGCACACAATTTCGCCAAGCTGAATGGAGTCAGCAAGCAAAATATGTGAATTGAATCACATAAGTCATACGAATAAATGCGTATGCTTAGCGCAGATAAGAAAGGAAATGGCTGTCAGTATTGCGTAAATATTGCGAGATAAATAAAAACGCAAAAACACAACAGACCGCACATTTATGAGAGCCCTTTACTAAGCGTGAGCTCAGTTGGTCACAAAATGCACTTATACTGAATGCTTTGACCTGTGCCTGCTTACTAAAAAGTTTTCATTTTATTCAGGAGATAAACATGGCTGTTACTAACCTTGCTGAACTGGATGCGCTGGTCGCACGTGTGAAAAAAGCGCAACAAGAATTTGCTAATTTTTCACAGGAACAAGTAGACACTATCTTCCGTGCTGCGGCATTAGCAGCAAACAATGCGCGTATTCCTTTGGCGCAAATGGCGGTTGAAGAGTCCGGTATGGGTATCATTGAAGATAAAGTGATCAAAAACCACTTTGCTTCTGAGTATATCTACAACAAGTACAAGGACGAAAAAACCTGCGGTATTCTGAGTGAAGATGACGAGTTTGGTACTATTACCATTGCTGAGCCTGTAGGTATTATTTGCGGTATCGTGCCAACCACGAACCCAACCTCAACGGCTATCTTCAAGTCACTGATTTCACTGAAAACCCGTAACGCGATTATCTTCTCTCCGCACCCACGTGCGAAAAATTCTACCAACACTGCCGCGAAATTGGTGCTTGATGCAGCAATAGCCGCGGGTGCGCCAAAAGATATTATTGGTTGGATTGATCAGCCTTCTGTTGAGCTATCAAACGCGCTGATGCGCCACAATGATATCAACCTGATTCTGGCTACCGGTGGCCCAGGCATGGTAAAAGCGGCTTACTCTTCAGGTAAACCAGCTATCGGTGTAGGTGCTGGTAACGTGCCGGTTGTTATTGATGAAACTGCCGATATTAAACGTGCCGTCGCTTCTGTTCTGATGTCTAAAACATTCGATAACGGCGTGGTCTGTGCTTCTGAGCAAGCCGTGATTGTTGTTGATGAAATTTATGACCAAGTGAAAGCACGTTTTGCTTCCCACAATGGTTATGTGCTGAATAAAGAAGAAGCGGACAAAGTTCGTAAGGTGATTCTGATCAACGGGGCGATGAACGCCAATATCGTGGGTCAATCAGCCGTTAAAATTGCTGAAATGTCAGGCATTACCGTTCCAGCTGATACTAAGATTTTGATTGGTGAAGGCTTGGAAGTGTGCGAAGAGGAAGAGTTTGCACACGAGAAGCTCTCCCCTACACTAGGTATGTTCCGCGCCAAGAACTTTGAGCAAGCCGTTGAGATGGCCTGTAAAATGGTAAATCTAGGCGGTATCGGCCACACCTCTGGTCTGTACACTGATCAAGATCGCAATGCTGACCGTATCAAGTATTTTGGCGACAAAATGAAAACGGCCCGTATTCTGATCAATACCCCAACCACTCAAGGGGGTATCGGTGACCTGTACAACTTCGCAATTGCACCGTCATTGACTCTCGGTTGCGGTTCATGGGGTGGTAACTCTATCTCTGAAAACGTAGGTCCTAAGCACCTGATCAATAAGAAGACAGTCGCGAAGCGGGCAGAAAACATGTTATGGCATAAACTTCCAAAATCAATTTACTTCCGTCGTGGCTCACTGCCAATTGCACTGGGCGATCTGGAAGGCAAAAAGCGTGCAATGATCGTTACCGACCGTTTCTTGTTCAATAACGGTTATGCTGATGAAGTTGTACGTCTGCTGAAAAAATTGCGTATGGAAGTGGAAGTTTTCTACGAAGTAGAAGCTGACCCAACACTGTCTGTTGTACGCAAAGGTGCAGAGATGATGAACTCGTTCAAACCAGACGTAATTATTGCGCTGGGTGGCGGTTCACCAATGGATGCTGCAAAAATCATGTGGGTGATGTACGAGCATCCGGACACGCATTTCGAAGAGCTGGCCATGCGCTTTATGGATATCCGTAAGCGTATCTACAAGTTCCCGAAAATGGGTGTGAAGGCAGAGCTGGTTTGTATCACAACCACTTCAGGTACGGGTTCAGAAGTCACACCGTTTGCGGTAGTAACCGATGACCGTACTGGCGTGAAATACCCACTAGCTGACTACGAGCTGACACCAAACATGGCGATTGTTGATGCCAACTTGGTGATGAACATGCCTAAATCACTGTGTGCATTTGGTGGTGTTGATGCGGTAACGCACGCAATGGAAGCTTATGTTTCTGTACTGGCGAACGAATATTCTGATGGCCAAGCACTGCAAGCACTGAAGTTACTCAAAGAGTACCTACCAGCAAGCTACCATCAGGGTTCAAAAGATCCGGTTGCACGTGAGAAAGTGCACAATGCGGCAACTATCGCAGGTATCGCGTTTGCTAACGCCTTCTTGGGTGTGTGTCACTCAATGGCGCACAAGCTGGGTGCTGAATTCCATATTCCACACGGTTTGGCTAACGCCCTGCTGATCAGCAACGTGATCCGCTACAACGCGAACGATAACCCAACGAAGCAGACTGCATTCTCACAGTATGACCGTCCGCAGGCACGTCGTCGTTACGCGGAAGTAGCTGACCATCTGGGTCTGACTACCGGCAGTGACCGTACCGGTGCAAAAATTGAGAAGCTGCTGGTGTGGTTAGACAGCCTGAAAGCTGATTTGGGTATCCCAGCCTCTATCCGTGATGCAGGTGTTACCGAAGCTGACTTCCTCGCGAAAGTAGACACGCTAGCCATTGAAGCGTTTGATGATCAGTGTACCGGTGCTAACCCGCGTTACCCGCTGATCAGCGAGCTTAAGCAAGTGCTGCTCGACTCTTTCTATGGTCGCCCATATGTTGAGCTTAATGCCCAGCATAATGATGAGCCGGTCAAACCTGCTAAAGCAGAGAAAGCAGCAAAAGCTAAGTCATAATTACCGTTCAATGTGCGGCGCTGTCATGTAACATGAACCAACTACAGCGCTGCGCTTTCCGTTTTATACGGCAAACATACATCGTGATAGGATCTACTCCTGCAGAGCCTATCACGACACAAACTTAAGTCTTTTTACATTGCATTTAAAACGCCCGATTATGCTTAGTCGGGCGTTTTTATTTCTACTCTCTTCATGCCCTGATTACTCGGTTCTGCTTCTATCATTGCTCTGCTTTTCTGTTCATCTACTTTTTTGTGGCCCGTTTTCGTTGACCATTACACGTATTCTGCTTTGTTATCCCGCTATTTCTCTCTTTGCTATTTATCTCTTTGCTCTCTTTCTCTATTCATTATTTGATATTTAATGTGTTACTCATCACGTTTCCATAAAACCAAGTCTTCTGATAAAAAAAATGGCAGCCTTTCGGCTGCCACTAGGTAGGGTAATGTTAGGATCTTGCACATTATGTTCACGCCATTAGGTTGTGTTTTGGAGGAGGAAACACGCCCTATTTCGGTCAATTTTATTGTTATGTGTCGAGCCTATCTGTTTTCTATTTTCTTATTATTCAGGTTCCCGCCTTGCGGCTGAGTTCCAGAGGGTAAAGGTGTTCTACTTCTTATTCTGTGTGAAGCAGTTTCGCGTTAACCGCCTCAGCTGACAAGCAATTATTACTGTATTTTCAGTCTATTAAACCGTTTTGCTCGCTGAATCGCACCAGCAGGTAAGACTGAATCGAATCAGGCTGAGGCCGATGATTCTGCTTTTTCGCTCTGTGCTTGCTTTCCACAATCACCTTTTTCACACTCTTCGGCCACTTCACGGCCATCACCCAATAAAATCGCGAGTTTGCGGTACTGTGGGTTTGATTCGAGCGCAATTTTAACAGCCATAGTCAGGGGTACACTGAGCAACATGCCCACAGAGCCGAGTAGCCACCCCCAAAATATCAGGGATAAAAAAACCACCAACGTAGAGAGCCCGAGCCCTTTTCCCATATAACGCGGTTCAAGCACGTTACCGCACAATAAATTAATCAGCACGTAACCCGCTGCCACACCGGATGCTTCCGGTACACCATTGAGCAACAGAGCCTGCAATAGTGGCGGGATAGCGGCAATCACTGAACCTATATTCGGAATATAGTTGAGTAAAAATGCCACCGTTCCCCAGAGAATGGCATAACGAACGCCCAAGGCCGACAGCAACGCCCATGCCAGAATACCGGTCAGCAGGCTTATCCATGTTTTAATCGTCAGGTAGCGGTTTACGCTGTCGAGTACCCTGTCTACCTGCTGCAAGCGCATTTCAGGATCATCAAGTGCAAGGTGAATTTTCCCCTTTGCCGACGGCGCTTCAAACAGCATGAACACAACGGTCAGCAGCAGTAAAAAGACATTCGCCATGATGCCAGAAAAGCTCGATACCATGCGGCTGATCATCTGCATGATGATACTCGGGTCAAGCAACTGCTGAATATAATCGGCTGAAATTGTAATGTTAAATTTTGCAGCCAATGCCATCAACATATGAATACGTGCGGCAATTTCACCCTTATATTGCGGAACTGTGCGGCTAAAATCATTAACTGATGCAGCCAATAGCCCACCTAACAGCAGGCAAAATACGGCCACGACTGCCAACACCAGTAACACGGCAATAATGCGCGGAATTTTCCGTCGCACCATAAGATCCACAACCGGATAACAAACAATGGCGATGAACAGTGCCAATAAAAAAGGCACAACAATTTCAGAGGCGGCTTTAATTCCAGCAAACGTGATCATCAGCGCTGCCACCAGCACCGCCCAGCCGTTATTCGTCAGTTTTTTTGTTATATCAGACATGGTTCTCTTCCATTGGTTAAACCACTGTGTGGTGATCTATCCCTGTACGGTACACGCATAAACAGACCATCAAGTCAGTTTTATGCTGAGTGATCCGGCTAAAAATCACCAGATTATGGTATAAACTCGATACAGCAGTCATGCTCAATATTCTGCCATACTGATCAAGGTAACGGCGCATCATAAAAGCCGAACCATGCATTAACACGCATCATATGCAGATAAAATGTTTCATCGCACCCGTTTTGGGAAAACAGCTGACTAAGACACGCTATTAAAACAAGGAAAGACACATGCATTCTGACTACTCTGACGCCATTATCCGAATTAAAAATCTGCGCCTGCGTACCTACATTGGTTTCAATCAAGAAGAGATCAACAATAAGCAAGATGTGGTGATCAATGCTGAAATTCACTATCCGGCTGAACAGGCGAGTCTGACCGACAATGTGGCTGATGCGCTCAATTACCGCACCATCACCAAAAAAATGATCGCACATGTAGAGAACAACAACTTTTTACTGCTCGAACGCCTCACCAAAGATCTGCTCGATATTGCCAGTGAGCATGAGTGGGTCAGTTTTGCCCAAGTTGAAGTCGACAAACTGCATGCCCTGCGCTTTGCTGACTCAGTCTCAATGATGCTGACTTACCGCAAGGAAGCCCGCTAGAGGATTGTCCTATGAATATTCTGATCACCGGTGCTACAGGGCTGATTGGCCGAGCGCTGACCAAACAGCTCAAACGTGAACATCAGCTGACTATTTTGACGCGTGATATTGACAGCGCACGTTCAGTATTGGGCAGCAATATGGTGTTTTGGTCTACGCTCGATGATCGGCAATCGCTTGATGGTATTGATGCTGTCATCAATCTTGCCGGCGAACCGATAGCCGATAAACGCTGGAGTGATTCCCGTAAAACACTGTTGTGCCACAGCCGCTGGGATCTGACCGAAAAGCTCAGTGCGCTGATAACACAAAGCAGTACGCCGCCGCATACGTTCTTATCCGGCTCTGCGGTAGGGTTTTACGGGCGACAAGGTGATCTGACGATTGAAGAGGACGATCTTCCGCACGATGAGTTTACGCATCAGCTATGCGCGCGCTGGGAAGCGTTAGCATTGCAGGCGCAAAGTGACAAAACGCGGGTTTGCCTGCTGCGCACCGGTATCGTGCTTGACGCGCAAGGTGGCGCTCTGGCCAAAATGCTGCCACCTTACCGCCTTGGTGCTGGTGGCCCTGCGGGCAGCGGTACACAGTATATGCCGTGGATCCACATTGACGATATGGTCGCGGCAATCTGCTTTTTACTTGCAAACCCAACGCTACAAGGGCCGTTTAATATGACAGCGCCCTATCCTGCCCGTAATTATGATTTTAGTGAAACACTGGCCGATGTGCTGCACAAACCACATATTATGAAAATTCCGGCTCTGGCACTGAATTTATCGATGGGTGAAATGGCCGTACTGATTTTATCAGGGCAAAAAGCCGTGCCAGCCAAACTGGAAAAGGCTGGTTTTGAATTTAAATTTACCGATTTACAGGCCGCACTGACCGATTTGTTACCGCACAAATAGCGGCATAACGCACTTAAATCCAGCCCGTAAAAGGCCGCTGAATGCACAATGTTAAGGCACTCAGCGGCACTGTTTAATCACTGCCTAGACGACGCAACTGTTCAAGGGTATTGTGCTGAAGCAGTGGCCGACACGCCAGTTCGCCGAGCACACCAATGCTCACGGCAGAACACAGCGGCAATAATCCCCAAATCCACAGATTCAATTGTGCCGGAAAATCAAACGCATAACGCTGTAATAACCAGAGTGTTGCATCAGCACCACCGGCAGCTACCACCCCAGCAACCGCCCCCAACAACCAAAATTCCAACCGTAATGTTTGTCGCATCAGCGTGCCCGATGCACCGAGCGTACGATACAGCACCAGTTCATGCCGGCGCTGTTGCATGCCCACCTGAACCTGCGCCACCAGCAATACCGCGCCGCACAATAACACCAGTGCCACCATTAGCTCGAGCGACCGGCTAACTTGCTGCAAAATAGCGCTCACCTGTGTGATGATTGCCGTCACATCCAGCACATTAATGGTCGGAAACTGGCGGGTTAACTGCACCAGTAAACGCTGATCAGGAGCAAGCTGTGACTCTGAAGCCTCCTGATAGCGAAAACTGGTCATCATGGTTTGCGGTAAAGATTCAAGTACTCCGGCAGGAAAAATAAAATAGAAGTTAGGTTGCAAGCTCTCCCACTGCACGGTACGCACATCTCCTACCGTTGCCAGAATACGGCGAGTAGCCACCGTAAAGACCAGTTGATCTCCCACTCGCAGCCCCAAACGCTCGGCAATACCGCGCTCAACGGACACAGGAACGCGAGGCATTACACTACCGTTTGAGTCTGGCGTTTCTATTTGCAAAATAGCAGATGATTGCAAAAGAGAAGCCGATGGTGGGATAGAGGCCGACCACGTCAGGTTAAGTTCACGCTCCAGCGCTTCACTGCCCTGATTATTGCTGGCGATTAGCGCCTGTGCTGGCTGGCCGTTAATTTCACTTAAACGCCCACGTACCACCGGATACAGGGTCGAAGGTTGTACCTGATGTTGCGCCAACATACTGGTCACTGCCAGTGTATCGGTCGGGGCGATATTAATCAGGAAGTAGTTCGGGCTATCCGGCGGAAGTTGCTGCTGCCAACGGGTCAGCAAATCACCGCGCAGCAGTAACAGCAGTGCCAGTAACATAAATGAGAATGAAAATGCCGATAGCTGTACCAGCGTCATCTGTGGGCGGCGCAACAAACGCGCCATCGCCAGACGCAGTGACAACCGCCATGCCGGTAGTTTACGCCCAGATGTGGCAGCAAACTCATAGCCGGCAACACGGCGCAACAGCAGTAAACTGCCCCATCCGGCCAGACCCAGTATCAACGCCAGCAGTAACACACCACCCAACAATGCCCACAACAGCGGGCTGGCACCGGCTAGCCCGATGAGTAGTAAGACAATAATTGCAGCACAAACGGGCAAATAGTAGTGTAACGGCACTGTCTGACCAAGCTGGCTGCGGCGCAGTACCCGTAATGGCGGGGTTTGCAAAAGTTGCAAATAAGGGCGTGCGCCCACCAACACGGTGATTAGCAAAACACAGCTAAATGCCCAGACCCACGGCATCACGCCAACCGCCGGTAACGGAGTGCTAAATAACCCGCGTATTGCACGTAATAGTGCCTGTTCAAGCAACATACCAGCAAGCGATCCGGCCAGTACCGAAAGCAGCAGCAACAGTGCGGTATGCCCGAGAATCAGGGTACGCAATTGCGCGCGTGTTGCACCGAGTGTTTTCAGCACCGCCACCAGATCAAAACGCCGCTGACAATAGTGAGAAACCGATACCGCAACAGCCGCGCCAGCCAGCAACAGCATCAACAAAGCACTGAGCAAAATAAACTGTCGCGCTCGCGTTAAATTATTACCAACCGTTCCTCCCGACTCTTCTGCCCCGTACCAGCGCTGGCCGGTTTGCAATTTCGGCGTTAACCAACGGCCATACTCATCCAACGCAGAGGGCGAACCGGCAAACAAGTAGCGATAACTCAACCGCCCGCCCGGCTGTATCGCGCCGGTTTTTGCGGCATCTTCATGCAGCATCAGAACGCGGGGCGCAACCATAAAGGGGTTAAAGCCACTGTCAGGTTCAGCCTCTACCGTTCCGGCGATGGTGAACTGTCCGTCACCCAACTCGAGTGTTGCCCCCACTTCCAGACCGAGCAACGCCAGCAACCGTGGCGCTACCATGACCTGCCCACTGCGCAGTTGTAAATCATCCGGCTGGCGCTGCAAGGTGCCGTACAGCGGATAGGCCGCATCAACCGCTTTTACCGCCACCAGCTGCATCTGATCGCCGGCAAATGCCATCGACATAAACATGAGCTGTTCGCTCAGTTGCAACCCCTGTTGCTCTGCCTGCGCTAACCATTCAGGGGATAAGGCGTTGTTACTGCTGATCACGCGGTCTGCTGCCAGCAAATCGCGCCCCTGTTGTGACATCGCCAGTGTTAGGCGCTGACCCATTCCCGATAATGCCAGCACACAGGCAAACGCCAGTGACAAAGAGATCCAAACCAACAGCAGTGAAGGTGTTTTCCATTCGCGCCAGAACCAACGTCTGATCATTGCGCCTCCAGTGTGCCATCACGCAAAACCAGATTCCGATCGCAACGCGCGGCCAACAGCGGATCATGTGTCACCAACACCAGCGTAGTGCCAAAATCACGGTTCAAGGTAAATAACAGGTCGGCAATGTCTCGTCCGGTTTGTGCATCAAGATTTCCGGTTGGCTCATCGGCAAATAAAATTGCCGGCTGGCCAATAAAGGCTCGCGCCAGTGCCACTCGCTGCTGTTCACCACCCGAGAGCAGTGCTGGCAAGTGCTGCAATCGCGCACCTAATCCAAGTTGAGTTAGCAGCGCACTGGCCTTTGCTGCACTTTCAGCTGAGGCTTCTCCGCGCAGCAGCAGCGGTAACTGCACATTTTCCAGTGCCGTTAAGGTTGGCACCAGCATAAATGACTGAAAAACAAACCCTACATGCTGGGCGCGCAACGCGGCGCGCCCCTCTTCATCTAGCGAACCGAGCTCTTGGCCCAGCAAGTAAACCTCACCTTCGGTGGCAGTATCTAATCCAGCCAAAATGCCAAGCAGTGTTGATTTACCTGACCCCGAGGCACCGGTTAACGCCAATGACTCACCGGATTTGACTTGTAAGCAAAGAGCGTTAAGGATAGTCAGGTGCTGTTTTTCCAAGGAGACGCGTTTAGTCAGATGATGAACATCAATTACCCACTCCGGTTTACTCCATTCCGACCCGACAGATTCCGGTGTCATTCTCCGCTCCTTTGTATGCCGTTTGTTCGAGGGTTATTACCTATGCCTACACGCACTCTCTTTTTACCTAAACTATCGCGTGCGGTTGTGCGGTTAATCTGTTTTTTTCTGATATTTATTGCTTCAGCGCTACAGGTCAACATGGCATATGCCGAGCAAAAACCAGACACACAACCCCACAATACACTGCTGATTTTGGGTGATAGCCTCAGCGCCGGATACCAAATGCAACCGGCTGAAAGCTGGCCGGCATTGCTGCAAACCAGGTTACAACAGCATAACAGCGCCTCTATTTCGACCATTCATATTGTGAATGCCAGCATCAGCGGCAGTACCAGTGAACAGGGGTTGGCACAGTTGCCAGATCTGCTGACCGAACATCAACCACGCTGGGTATTGATTGCACTGGGCGCAAACGATGGCCTGCGCGGGCAACCGCTTGATCGCTTAGAAAATGCGCTCTCTGAGATTATTACCCGAAGTCAGGCACAGCAGGCAACGCCTATTTTGATGCAGATACAGATCCCACCGAACTATGGCAGCCGTTACAGCCAGACATTTGCGGCAATTTACCCCCGTTTAGCCGAACATTTTGCTGTTCCACTGCTGCCATTTTTTATGGAAAATGTGATCAGCAAACCCGAATGGCTCATGGCCGATGGGCTGCACCCTAACAGTACAGCTCAGCCGTTTATCGCCCAAATGCTCTACACACAGCTACTGCCGATACTGGATAGTTCGCCCAAGCTGTAGTAAGTAGATGCAATATACCGGTTCAATAATTAACCAACGCCATAATCAGCATACCCATAAACCGACACGATAAAACGGATAGCATCGAGATGAACAAGAATCGGATTCACAGAGAAACGTCTGGTATCCCAAAATCGGTACTGATTACCGGTTGCTCTTCCGGAATGGGGTACGAAACTGCCGTGGCGCTGCAACAGGCTGGTTATCAGGTTATTGCCAGTTGTCGCAGTGAAGAGGATGTGGCGCGGCTACAGCGTGAGGGGCTGACCGCAGTTCAGCTTGATCTTACCGACAGTGAAAGCATCGCCCGTGCGGTAGAGAAAACACTGGCACTGACTGGCGGCACGCTGTATGCCCTGTTTAATAACGGTGCTTATGGGCAACCGGGCGCGGTAGAAGATCTTTCGCGGGCCGCACTGCGTGAACA
>NZ_JBOFRH010000609.1:0-25673 GCF_051650925.1 Plesiomonas sp. | reverse complement strand
CTTTTATGGTATAGTCTTACACCTTTTTCATCCGGTCAGACGACAATTAGCTGAGGGAATGTGGCGCCATGAGCGACCTAGCCAAAGAAATCACGCCGGTCAATATCGAAGAAGAGCTGAAAAGCTCCTATCTGGACTACGCAATGTCCGTGATTGTCGGACGAGCCTTACCAGATGTGCGTGACGGCCTTAAGCCGGTTCACCGCCGTGTGTTGTACGCGATGAGCGTACTCGGTAATGACTGGAACAAACCTTATAAGAAATCGGCCCGTGTGGTCGGTGATGTAATCGGTAAATATCACCCGCATGGTGATAGTGCTGTTTATGACACTATTGTGCGTATGGCGCAGCCATTTTCCCTGCGTTATATGTTGGTTGACGGTCAGGGTAACTTTGGTTCGATTGACGGCGACTCTGCCGCTGCAATGCGTTATACCGAAGTCCGTATGTCTAAGATTGCCCATGAATTACTGGCTGATCTGGATAAAGAAACCGTTGACTACGTGCCTAACTACGACGGTAGCGAGCAAATTCCTGCTGTGCTGCCAACGAAAATCCCGAACCTGCTGGTGAATGGTTCATCGGGGATTGCCGTAGGTATGGCGACCAATATTCCCCCACACAACCTCACAGAAGTGATCGACGGTTGTCTGGCGTATATTGAAAACCCAGAAATTACCATTGATGAGTTGATGGTACACATTCCGGGCCCTGATTTCCCGACGGCGGCAATTATCAATGGCCGTAAGGGTATTGAAGATGCTTACCGTACCGGTCGCGGTAAAGTGTACATGCGTGCACGTGCCGATGTGGAAGCCGATGAGAAAACCGGCCGTGAAACGATTATTGTTCACGAAATTCCGTATCAGGTGAACAAAGCGCGGCTGATTGAGAAAATTGCCGAGCTGGTAAAAGATAAAAAAGTTGAAGGCATCAGTGCACTGCGTGACGAGTCTGATAAAGACGGTATGCGTATTGTCATTGAGATCAAGCGTGATGCAGTCGGTGAAGTGGTACTGAATAATCTGTACTCACAAACCCAGTTGCAAACCACGTTTGGTATCAACATGGTGGCACTGAGTCAAGGTCAGCCAAAGCTGCTGAACCTGAAAGATATGCTTGAAGCGTTCGTGCTGCACCGCCGTGAAGTGGTAACGCGCCGTACGGTGTATGAGCTGCGTAAAGCGCGTGATCGTGCACATATCTTGGAAGGTCTAGCCGTTGCGCTGGCAAATATCGATGAGATTATTGAGCTGATCCGTCGCACGCCTACACCAGCAGAAGCGAAAGCGGCTCTGGTTGCGCGTGGTTGGAATCTGGGCCACGTTTCAGTGATGTTGGAAGCGGCTGGCGTTGATGCCGCTCGCCCTGACTGGCTGGAAGCGCAGTTTGGTATTCGTGATAACCAATATTTCCTGACCGAGCAACAAGCACAGGCTATTTTGGATCTGCGTTTACACAAACTGACCGGTCTTGAGCATGAAAAACTGCTGGATGAGTACAAAGCACTGCTCGCGCAGATCGCCGAACTGCTGTATATCCTGCAAAATCCTGCTCGTCTGATGGAAGTGATTTGCGAAGAGCTGAACAGCATTCGTGATCAGTTTGGTGATAAGCGTCGTACCGAAATTACTGCTAACAGTGCCGACATCAACATTGAAGATCTGATTAATCAGGAAGATGTGGTTGTTACGCTGTCGCACGAAGGGTATGTGAAATATCAGCCGCTGACTGAGTATGAAGCGCAGCGTCGTGGTGGTAAGGGTAAATCAGCAACTAAGATGAAAGAGGAAGATTTCATCGAACGTCTGCTGGTGGCCAATACCCACGATACTATCTTGTGCTTCTCTAGCCGTGGCCGTTTGTACTGGCTGAAAGTGTACCAGTTGCCATTGGCTAGCCGTGGTGCGCGTGGTCGCCCAATTGTGAACTTGCTGCCATTAGAAGAGAACGAGCGGATCACCGCTATTTTGCCAGTTCGTGAATATGAAGAGGATAAATATATCTTCATGGCAACGGCAAACGGTACAGTGAAGAAAACGCCGCTGACTGATTTTAGCCGTCCGCGTAGCGCTGGTATCATTGCGCTGAACCTCAATGATGACGATACCCTGATCGGTGTTGATCTGACTGACGGTCAAAATGAAGTGATGCTGTTCTCTGCCGAAGGTAAAGTAGTTCGCTTCCTTGAAGATCAGGTGCGACCTATGGGCCGTACAGCAACGGGTGTTCGTGGTATCAAACTGAGCGAGCGTGATAACGTTGTTTCACTGATTATTCCGCAAGGCGAAGGTGAAATCTTAACCGTAACCGCAAATGGTTATGGTAAGCGTACTGCGTCGGCTGAATATCCAACTAAATCACGTGCAACACAGGGTGTTATCTCGATTAAAGTCAGCGAGCGTAATGGTCTGGTGGTTGGCGCGGTTCAGGTGGCTGAAAGTGATCAAATTATGATCATCACCGATGCGGGAACACTGGTTCGTACACGTGTGAAAGAGGTGAGCATTGTGGGTCGTAATACCCAAGGTGTGACCTTAATCCGCACGTCTGAACAAGAACATGTTGTTGGTTTACAGCGTATTCTTGATGCGGATGATGAAGATCTTGATGATACTGATCTTGACGCAACTGACAGTGAAAGCAGCGATGCAAATACCACTGACCTTGCACAAGAGAGCACTCAAGACACAGATAATCAAGCAACAGATAGCGATCAAACAGCTGAGTAAATACCTCAGCATTGTTTGAATATAAACCGATAAAAAGGGATGCCGCATTAGTGCGACATCCCTTTTTTTATTTTAGCGAGTATCGGGATTTGTTATGGCATTTTGTTGTGTTGAGCATGTTGGGTTTGTTCAACTTGTTTGACAAAGTGTGTCTTTGGGTCTTTGCCACACGCTTCAACAACCATCGGGATCACCTGTTCTACACCGGCAACATCGAGCATTGCATCTTCAGGTTTATCCTTCTGATTAAAACCTTCCGCAAAATAGACCGCATTCGGGCGGAAAGACTCATCAAGTGCAAGAAAATCTTCACATGTCCACTGTGCAACCGGTGTTTTTGGTGATTCTGGAACCATTTTATCTTTCATGGATTTTGCAGCATCGGCAACAGAGGTTGCTGCATCTTGTACTGAAGACATAGCAGCACTTGCGGCATCGGTCAGGGTATCGGCGGCAAAAGCAGAAGAGGATAATGTCAGGGCGGTGACAGCGAACAATACAGAACGTTTCATCATGGCTCCTTGGTGGTATAAACCTATAAGCACTTTCTGGTGATAAAATCGTGGGTCAAGAATGCCATAAAAATATAGCTTAGATTGGCAAAGTCAGTGTTTTAAAATTGTAAATAGATGTAGTGTCATTGTTAGAATTTACATCGAAAAAAAAGCCGTAGCGGTGTAAAGCATTTGCATGAAAATTTGCTCAGTGATAAAACCGCGTCATGGGATATGGATAATTAACGCTAACATTAGGACAGGTTCTTATTATGCAACAGGTATTTAATTTCAGCGCAGGCCCCGCAATGTTACCGGCTGATGTGCTAAAACAAGCGCAGCAAGAGTTAATTAACTGGCATGATCTGGGTACCTCAGTGATGGAGATCAGCCATCGCAGTAAACAGTTTATGGCCGTTGCAAATCAGGCGGAACAAGATCTGCGTGATCTGCTCGCTATTCCTGATAATTATAAAGTGTTGTTTTGTCAGGGTGGGGCGCGTGCACAATTTGCCGCCGTGCCATTGAACCTGCTGGGTGATGCTACGCACGCTGATTATGTTGATGGCGGCTACTGGGCGCACAGTGCCATCAAAGAAGCGAAAAAATATTGCACACCCAATGTGCTAGATATCACCGAGCGTCGTGATGGCTTGCGCGCGGTGAAACCGATGAGTGAGTGGCCACTGTCAGCCGATGCCGCATTTGTACATTACTGTCCGAATGAAACTATTGATGGCTTGGAGATTAGCGAGCAGCCAGATTTTGGCGATAAAATCGTGGTAGCTGATATGTCATCAACCTTGTTATCCCGCCCGATTGATGTGAGCCGTTATGGGGTCATTTATGCCGGAGCGCAGAAAAATATTGGCCCTTCCGGTTTAACACTGGTGATTGTGCGTGATGATTTACTTGATCGTGCTCAGAACATGCTGCCTTCTGTACTGGGTTATCGTGTACTGTTTGAGAATGACTCGATGTTCAATACGCCACCGACTTTTGCATGGTATTTGTCAGGGTTAGTCTTTAAGTGGCTGAAAGCACACGGCGGTATTGCGGCGATGGGGCAGCGCAATCAGGCGAAAGCCGAATTACTGTACGGCTACATTGATAGGTCTGATTTCTACCAAAATGATGTACACCCCGATAACCGCTCTTGGATGAACGTACCGTTTACACTGCCATCGGCCGAGTTGGATGCTCTGTTTTTGGCTGAGTCATTTGAGGCTGGTTTGCATGCACTAAAAGGCCACCGGATTGTTGGTGGTATGCGAGCGTCCATTTATAACGCGATGCCAATTGAAGGTGTTCAGGCGTTGGTTAACTTTATGGATGACTTTGCCCGCCGCCATGCATAATGGGTGTCACGCAAAGCGATAAAGCCGCAAAGATAGAGACAAAATCTGAGTAGTAATAAAAATAAAAAAGGCGCAGATAAAGCGCCTTTTTCGTTATGGATTATTCGGTTGTAATATCAGGGCTTTTGCCAGTCAGTGGTGTGGTAAATGCCTTCCCGATCTAGGCGCTGATAAGTATGCGCACCAAAATAATCCCGCTGGGCCTGAATCAGATTGGCCGGTAATACTGCACTGCGGTAGCTGTCGTAATAGGCAATGGCTGAAGAGAATGTTGGTACAGCAATACCGTGTAAAATTGCCTGTGCGGTAATATTACGCAGTGAAGCCTGATAGCGGTCGGCGGCTTGCTGGAAATAAGGCGCAATTAGCAGGTTATCGAGAACAGCACCCTGTTGGTAGGCTTCGGCAATTTTTTGCAAAAATTGGGCGCGGATAATACAGCCTGCACGGAAAATTTTGGCAATTTCGCCTAACGGTAAATTCCAGTGATATGTTTCAGAGGCTTGTTGTAGCTGGGCAAAGCCTTGTGCATATGAAATGATTTTACTCAAGTATAGCCCTTGGCGAATTTGCTCAATCAGATCATCTTGATTGCCGTTAAGCTGTTGATCAACAGGGCCAGAGAGTAGGCGGCTGGCTTTGACTCGCTGCTCTTTCAGTGCCGATAAATAACGGGCAAAAACTGATTCAGTGATCAGACTCAACGGTACACCAAGATCCAGCGCGCTCTGACTGGTCCATTTACCTGTACCTTTATTGCCTGCAGCATCAAGGATGACATCCAGCAGATACTCGCCGGTTAACGGGTCTTTTTTACGCAGAATATCGGCGGTGATCTCAATCAGATAGCTGTTTAGTTCGCCCTGATTCCATTCGTGGAAGATATCGGCCATCTGATCATTTGAGAGTTTTAACCCGTATTTCAGCAGTGCATAAGCCTCAGTGATCAGTTGCATATCACCGTACTCAATGCCGTTATGCACCATTTTCACATAGTGTCCAGCTCCGCCGGTACCGATATAGGTAACACAAGGCTCACCCTCATATTGTGCTGCAATCTTACCCAATATAGGCGCAATATGCTGATAAGCCTCTTTATCCCCGCTTGGCATAATAGAAGGCCCGCGTAGCGCACCCTCTTCACCGCCGGAAATACCGGTACCGATAAAGTTAATACCGTGTTCGGCAAGCATTGCCGCACGTCGCTCGGTATCAAGAAAATAGGTATTACCGCCGTCGACCACAATATCACCGATACTGAGCAGCGGTGTTAATGCAGCCAGCGTATCGTCGGTAGGCTCACCGGCTTTTACCATCAGAATGATTTTGCGTGGAGCCTCAATATTGGCAACAAAATCAGCCAGATGCTCATACGGCACTAAACCAGCGTCAGGGTGCGAATCAATCACTTCCTGCGTACGTAAAAAAGATCGGTTAAATATCGCCACCGAGAAGCCGCGGCTTGCCAAATTACGGGCAAGATTACTGCCCATTACGGCCATACCGATCACACCAACTTGTTGTTTATTCATCTTATGCGTTGCCTTGTATTCAGTATAAAATTCGTTAAACAGCGTCTATTTAATGATTTTATCAATAGCACATAGTGGAAGTAGTTACCATTCTCAATACGTGAGAAAATAAGACAAGATGGTTTTGCCTATATCTGTCATATGCCATATCTATTGATACTGATTGCTACCTGATTCAGTTGCATGGTTTTCTTTCCCCTAAATGCTGCTGTTTTTGCATAATTATACTCGCCAGAAAACCGATAACCCGATATAACGGAGTGAGTAACTTTTTACGGATAGCATCAGGGAAAAGGAGTAGAAACCTCATGAGTTGTGACTTTACTGCATATGTAAATACCGGCATTCGCGGGTTATCGCCGTATCAGGCAGGTAAGCCGGTAGAGGAGCTAGAGCGTGAATTGGGGATCAGCAATATCGTTAAACTCGCCTCAAATGAGAACCCGCTCGGATTAGCCCCGTCAGTACAGCAGGCACTCACACAGGCTCTGAGTGATTTGAGCCGTTATCCTGATGCCAACGGATTTTACCTAAAGCAGACACTGGCAGCCCATTTTGGTACGCAAGAAGCCCAGATCACACTGGGTAATGGCTCAAATGATCTGCTGGAAATGATTGCTCGGGTCTTTGTCAGTGAACAAGATGAAGTGATTTATGCCCAGCATGCCTTTATTGTGTACCCGCTGGTGGTACAGGCACTCAATGCACATGCTGTTGTCGTGCCTGCGCGCGAGTGGGGGCATGATCTCAGTGCGATGCTGGCAGCGATTACGGCAAAAACTAAACTGATTTTTATTGCCAACCCGAATAACCCGACCGGTACTTTTCTAGAAACAGCTGAACTGGCTGACTTTTTACAGCAAGTACCTCCGCACGTCATGGTTGTGCTTGATGAAGCCTATACTGAATTTGTGCCACTGGCCCGCCGCTCACCCTCTATTGAGTGGGTAGAAAACTTCCCCAACCTGATTGTTTGCCGTACTTTCTCTAAAGCCTATGGTTTGGCGGGCTTACGCATAGGTTACGCTGTATCTCATCCTGAGGTAGCCGGACTACTTAACCGCCTGCGCCAGCCGTTCAACTGTAGCAGCTTGGCATTACTGGCCGCCCAAACCGTACTGGCTGATGACGCTTATCTGGCCGCCTCAGTTGAAAATAACCGTCAGGGCATGCAGCAGTTGATCACCTTTTGCCAGCAAAAGGGCATTGCCTATATCCCTTCATTAGGGAATTTTATTACGCTGGATATGGGGCAGCCAGCCGCGCCTCTTTATCAGCAACTGTTGCAGCAAGGCGTTATTGTGCGCCCGATAGCCGGTTATGGCATGCCAAATCATCTGCGTGTCAGTATCGGTTTACCGCATGAAAACCAGCGGTTTATTGATGCATTAACGCCGCTACTGGCCTGAATACCCCCATGTTGATTGCAATATGGCGGCGCTTTTATTGTGGCATTGCAAACTAAAACCGCCAATAAGCCACACAATCGCGACATATAAAATAACCATAAATAACAGCAAATGTATGTGCAGGAGTACGAGAGTATCAGTATGGATTCGTTAACCCTTAACCCAATACCACACGTCAGCGGCACCATTAATCTGCCCGGTTCCAAAAGTGTATCAAACCGCGCCCTGCTGTTGGCGGCGCTGGCAAAAGGCACAACCCGCCTGACCAACTTACTCGACAGTGATGATGTACGACACATGCTGAGTGCACTCACCGCACTGGGTGTGACTTATCACCTGTCTGATGATCGCACAACCTGTGATGTGCAGGGGATCGGCCATACTTTTGCACTACCGGCCAGCACTGATGCTTCGCCGTTAACGCTTTTTTTGGGTAATGCCGGTACCGCAATGCGGCCGTTAGCTGCCGCACTGAGCCTTGGCGCGGGCAGTGTTATTCTTACCGGTGAACCGCGCATGAAAGAGCGCCCAATAGGGCATCTGGTTGATGCTTTGCGCCAAGCCGGAGCCGATATTCAATATCTTGAGCAGGAAAACTACCCACCGCTACTGATCCGCGGAAAAAGCCTTCAGGGTGGAAAAGTGACCATTGATGGCTCAGTGTCTAGCCAGTTTCTCACCGCCTTCTTGATGGCTGCCCCCCTGTTTAATGGCCATACCGAACTGCACATTCAAGGCGAACTGGTCTCAAAACCTTATATTGATATCACCCTGCATATCATGGCGGTATTTGGTGTACAGATAACACACGAAAACTATCAGGTTTTCCATATTCAAGGTCAGCAACAATACCTCTCGCCAGAGCATTATTTGGTGGAGGGCGATGCCTCTTCTGCTTCGTATTTTTTAGCGGCGGCAGCAATTAAAGGCGGAACGATTCGCGTTACCGGCATTGGCCGTAACAGCGTACAAGGCGATGTGAAGTTTGCCGACGTACTGGAAAAAATGGGCGCTAAAATTCGCTGGGCAGATGACTATGTTGAGTGTCAGCGCGGTGAACTCAAAGGCATTGATTTGGATATGAACCATATCCCTGATGCCGCCATGACCATTGCTACTACAGCCCTGTTTGCGCAGGGGGAAACCTGTATCCGTAACGTATATAACTGGCGGGTTAAAGAGACCGACCGTTTAGCGGCAATGGCGACTGAACTGCGCAAAGTGGGGGCCATTGTTGAAGAGGGGCATGACTATATCCGCATCGTACCGCCTGCGGTTTTGCAGCATGCCAACATTGAAACCTACAATGACCACCGTATGGCCATGTGTTTTTCACTCGTTGCATTGTCAGATACTCCGGTCACTATTCTTGATCCGGCATGTACCTCTAAAACATTTCCTGACTATTTTCAGCGTTTTCATACCCTAGCGCGGGAATAAACCATTTAGCGGGTGGATGCTCTTCTTTTCATGCTTACCGCAGTCATCTAAACAGATGACTGCCGTTACCGCGATTTACGCTCTCATTACATATCTATATTTATACATGCACATATCGCTGTAATAAAATGAATGCTAATAAGCAACATGCTGATTTATAGCCTATTTATAATAAAAGCTGAGCGTAAGTGCAAAAAGCATACTGTTTACGGGATAGAAACGGGCTCAGTGTTATTTCCTCTAATCCATTTATGAATACTGGCGTTTAATTTCCTGCATCTTCTTCGGATAACCTCACTTTTCCAGTATAATCCCGCGCAACATAGCGCCCGGCAAAAAACGCCCCGCACACTGAGTGTGTCGGTACTCTTTTTGTCACTTATATGGCGTATTACGCGGAACTTAACGGAGGATGCCATGTCAGATCACACGCAGTTCAATGCGAACTCTGTCAATCCCGTCATTACAGTTGATGGCCCAAGCGGTGCAGGTAAAGGCACATTGTGCAAAGCACTGGCTGAACAACTGGGTTGGCACTTACTTGACTCAGGCGCGATTTATCGCGTACTGGCCATGGCTGCATTGCATCATCACATTGACATTGAATCAGAAGATGCCTTAGTGCCGCTGGCAGCACACCTAGATGTACAATTTAAGTCAGTTGACGGCCACGTTTGTGTGATTTTAGAAGGCGAAGATGTTTCGCATGATATCCGCACTGAAACTGTCGGCAACATTGCCTCGCGTGCCGCAGCATTTCCGCGTGTGCGTGAAGCCCTGCTGCGTCGTCAGCGCGCCTTTCGCACCGCTCCCGGCTTGATTGCTGATGGCCGCGACATGGGTACGGTTGTTTTCCCTGATGCACCGGTAAAGATCTTTTTAGATGCCAGCGCAGAAGAGCGAGCACAGCGTCGTATGTTGCAGTTGCAGGCGAAAGGGTTTGATGTTAACTTTGAGCGCCTCTTAGTCGAAATCCGTGAGCGCGATCACCGTGATCGTAATCGAGCGGTTGCACCGCTGATTGCTGCCGATGACGCACTGTTACTGGATTCGACTGAAATGCCAATAGAACAAGTAATTGAAACGGCAATGGAATATGTCAGGAAAACACTGAAGCGTTAAGCCGGTGTTTGACGCATATTTTGCTGTTGTCTCGCTTTTTTGTTATATTGGCATGTTCTATCAGCGGACTGCATGGATGCGGCGAGCTATTTTAAAGCAACCCCATTTAGCAGGACGTTAAATGGTAGTTATCTTTCATTAGTGAAGATTAATAAACATGACTGAATCTTTTGCTCAACTCTTTGAAGAGTCCCTAAAAGAACTGGAAACCCGTCCAGGTTCTATCGTTCGTGGTACTGTTATCGCTATTCAGAACGGTATCGTTCTGGTTGATGCTGGCCTGAAGTCCGAGTCTGCAATCCCAGCTGAACAGTTCAAGAACGCACAGGGTGAGCTGGAAATCAACGTCGGTGACGAAGTTGACGTAGCACTGGACGCAGTAGAAGACGGCTTCGGTGAAACTCTGCTGTCTCGTGAAAAAGCGAAGCGTCACGAAGCTTGGCTGATGCTGGAAAAAGCATACGAAGAAGCTGCAACCGTTATCGGTGTGATTAACGGCAAGGTGAAAGGTGGTTTCACTGTTGAACTGAACGGTATCCGTGCGTTCCTGCCAGGTTCACTGGTAGACGTTCGTCCAGTTCGTGACACTACTCACCTGGAATACAAAGAGCTTGAGTTCAAAGTAATCAAGCTGGATCAAAAGCGTAACAACGTTGTTGTTTCTCGTCGTGCAGTTATCGAGTCTGAGAACAGCCAAGAGCGTGATCAGCTGCTAGAAAACCTGCAAGAAGGCATGGAAGTTAAGGGTATCGTTAAGAACCTGACTGACTACGGTGCATTCGTTGACTTGGGCGGCGTTGATGGCCTGCTGCACATCACTGATATGGCATGGAAGCGCGTTAAGCATCCAAGCGAAATCGTGAACGTTGGCGACGAAATCACTGTTAAAGTGCTGAAGTTTGACCGCGAGCGCACTCGTGTTTCTCTGGGTCTGAAGCAACTGGGTGAAGATCCATGGGTTGCTATCGCTAAGCGTTACCCAGAAAGCACTCGTCTGACTGGCCGTGTAACTAACCTGACTGATTACGGCTGCTTCGTAGAAATCGAAGAAGGCGTTGAAGGTCTGGTACACGTTTCAGAAATGGATTGGACCAACAAGAACATCCACCCATCTAAAGTTGTTAACGTGGGTGATGTTGTTGAAGTTATGGTTCTTGACATCGACGAAGAGCGTCGTCGTATCTCCCTGGGTCTGAAGCAGTGCAAATCTAACCCATGGCAGCTGTTCGCAGAAACCCACGCTAAGGGTGACCGCGTAGAAGGCAAGATCAAGTCAATCACTGACTTCGGTATCTTCATTGGTCTGGACGGCGGCATCGACGGTCTGGTTCACCTGTCTGACATCTCCTGGAACGTTGCAGGCGAAGAAGCAGTACGTGAATTCAAGAAAGGCGACGAAATCGCAGCAGTAGTTCTGCAAGTTGATGCAGAGCGTGAGCGTATCTCTCTGGGCGTTAAGCAACTGGAAGAAGATCCGTTCAACAACTTCATGTCTGTTTACAAGAAAGGTGCTATTGTTACTGGTAAAGTAACCGCAGTTGATGCGAAAGGCGCTACTGTTGAGCTGACTGACGGCGTTGAAGGCTACCTGCGTGCTTCTGAAGCATCTCGTGACCGTATCGAAGACGCGACTTTAGTTCTGAGCGTTGGCGACGAAGTTGAAGCGAAGTTCACCGGTGTTGACCGTAAGAACCGCGTTGTAAACCTGTCTGTTCGCGCGAAAGACCAAGCTGAAGAAACTGAAGCAATGGCAACTCTGAACAACAAGCAGGATGAAGCTGCGTTCGGTAATGCAATGGCTGAAGCATTCAAAGCTGCTAAAGGCGAATAATTAACCGAATTCGGGAGGCAGATTACTGCTTCCCGATGGTAAAGCGAATAAGCCACCTCGGAGGGCCTATGACCAAGTCTGAATTAATTGAAAGGCTTACTACTCAGCAATCACATCTTTCTGCGAAAGTGGTCGAAGATGCGATAAAAGAGATGTTAGATCATATGGGTGATACTCTTGCCAATGGTGAGCGTATTGAGATCCGTGGGTTTGGTAGTTTTTCGCTTCACTATCGTGCGCCGCGGATTGGTCGTAACCCGAAAACCGGTGATAAAGTTGAGTTGGAAGGTAAACAAGTCCCTCACTTTAAGCCGGGTAAAGAGTTGCGCGAGCGGGTAAATATGTCCGTGTAAATCATGGCGCATAGCGGATTAATTTGAAACGGCATCCTTCGGGATGCCGTTTTCTTTTGTAGATTGTGTGCATTTTTGAGATCATAGGCGATATTGCACTGTGGCTGTGATACCCTATTTTTTGGCATAATTTACATAAATTTGTGATAGCACAGAGGATGTTGATGTGAAGTATCTACTTGGTTTTTTGATTGCACTTGCGGTCTTCATTATTGGCGTAACGTTAGGTGCACAGAATGAAACACTGGTAACGTTTAACTACTTACTGGCACAGGGCGAGTTCCGTCTTTCTTCCTTATTGGCTATGCTATTTGGTACTGGTTTTGTTTTAGGCTGGGTTATCTGTGGGTTATTTTATCTACGTGTGCGTTTCAGCTTGAGCCGTGCTCACCGTCAAATTAAACGCCAGCAGCAGCAACTGGATCAGCAGACTACTGCAACCCCAGTGGCTGAGCAAAAATAAGGAAACCAACGCAATGCTTGAGCTGTTGTTTCTGTTGCTACCAATAGCCGCTGCCTATGGCTGGTATATGGGGCGCAGAAGTGCTCGGCAAGATGAACAACAGGAAGTTAACCGTCTTTCGCGCGAGTACGTTGCCGGTGTTAACTTCCTGCTTTCCAATCAACAGGATAAAGCTGTTGATCTGTTTCTTGATATGCTCAAAGAAGACAGTGGAACGGTTGAAGCACACCTGACGTTAGGCAACTTGTTTCGCTCCCGTGGTGAAGTGGATCGCGCTATTCGTATTCATCAGGCGTTGGTTGAAAATGCATCATTGACCTTTGATCAGCGTCTGTTAGCTATTCAGCAATTAGGTAAAGATTATCTGGCCGCCGGTTTTTATGATCGTGCGGAAGATATGTTTACACAGCTTATTGACGAGCCAGATTTTCGTGAATCTGCATTACAGCAACTTCTGACCATCTATCAAACAACCCGTGAGTGGGCAAAAGCAATAGAGATGGCCGAGAAGCTAATGAAGCTGGGCAAAAATACCCTAAATGTGGATATTGCCCATTTTCACTGTGAGCTTGCATTGCAGTTTATGGCTGAAAACTTGCCTGATAAAGCAGCTACTCACTTAAAAAAAGCGGCACAATCTGATCGCTTATGTGCGCGGGTTTCACTGATGCAGGGCCGTTTATTAATGGCCACGGCAGAGTACGCAAAAGCGGCTACCGAGCTTGAGCGAGTGTTAGTGCAAGATATTGATTTTATTCCTGAAGTATTGCCGATGCTCAATGAGTGTTATCAGGCAATGCAGCGGCCAGATCAGATGCGCCATTTTTTAGAGCGTTGCTGTGATGCAAACGCTGGCGCGATGGCTGAGCTGATGCTGGCTGATATGCTGGAACAGAGTGAAGGTATTGATGTTGCACAAAATTATATTAATAAAGAGTTGCAGCGCCACCCGACTATGCGTTTGTTTCATCGCTTAATGCAGTACCACCTTGCTGAGGCAGAAGAGGGGCGGGCTAAAGAGAGCTTGTCTTCACTGCAAAGTATGGTGGCCGAACAAATCAGCACTAAACCGCGTTATCGTTGCCAAAAGTGTGGTTTTACATCACACGCATTGTATTGGCATTGCCCATCATGCCGCAGTTGGGCAACGGTGAAGTCAATTCGCGGGTTGGATGGCGAGTAGAATAATAAAATAAAGCAGCAGCCATAATGAGCTGCTGTTTTTTTATGCTAAGTACGTTGTTGAGTTAAATTGGTGTGTTAAATAAGCCTGTTAATAAGGATAAGTGATGCAAGCTGGCCTATCTCAAAATAAAATTATTGTGGCATTAGATTACGCTGATCAGTCTGCTGCATTGGCATTTGTGGATCGTATTGATCCTGCGTGTTGTCGTTTAAAAGTGGGCAAAGAGATGTTCACACTGTTTGGCCCTGAGTTTGTACGGGCACTGCATCAGCGTGGATTTGAGGTTTTTCTTGATCTGAAGTTTCACGATATTCCGAATACCTGCGCCCGTGCTGTTGCTGCCGCCGCAGAGTTGGGCGTGTGGATGGTGAATGTGCATGCTAGCGGTGGTGAGCGAATGATGCGTGCTGCCCGTGATATTTTACTGCCATACGGGAAAGATGCTCCGTTACTGATTGGGGTCACGGTACTGACTAGCATGGAAGATAGTGATCTGGCTGGTATTGGTATTGAGGTTTCACCGCATGAGCAGGTTGAGCGTTTGGCGTTATTGGCTCAGCGCAGCGGGCTTGATGGTGTGGTGTGCTCGGCACAAGAGGCCAGTATGCTAAAGCAGCGTTGTGGTGCTGATTTTATGCTGGTAACACCGGGTATTCGTCCTGAAGGGGCTGATGCTGGCGATCAGCGCCGGATTATGACACCTAAACAGGCGGTGTTGGCAGGTGTTGATTACATGGTTATTGGCCGCCCGATTACGCAATCGATTGACCCCGCTCAGACACTACAGACGATCTATCAATCTCTGGCATAATAGTACTTATTGTAAGAGTCATTCTGCCAAGAAGGGGAAGAAGTATGGGTGACAACTCTCGCTTGGTGTACTCCACCGAAACCGGCCGGATTAAAGAAGAACCGGTGGTTGTAGCTAGGCCACAAGGTGACGGTATTGTGCGGATACAGCGCCAGACCAGTGGCCGCAAGGGTAAAGGGGTTTGTGTGATTACAGGGGTTGACCTGTCGGATCCCGATTTAACCAAACTGGTGGCTGAGTTAAAAAAGAAGTGTGGTTGTGGTGGTACGCTCAAAGAGGGCATCATTGAAATTCAGGGTGATAAACGCGATTTGATCAAGCAGCTTCTTGAAGCCAAAGGTATGAAAGTTAAATTGGCAGGCGGGTGATAAGCCTGTTTTTGAGTTGATAAAAAAATCCCCGTTGTTGCGGGGATTTTTTACATAAGCGATATTATGTTGGCTACTCGAGCCGATTACATGGTGTGTTTTATACCTATTTTTGTTAACCACCAGTTCATTGGGTAGGCAGTACAAAAACCGACCATCATGGCAATTTGCATCATAAACCAATATACCGCACTGTTGTGTGGCATATCTGGTGTGAATATGCCAAAGAGTACAATTGACATCCAGATATACATCCCTATTTGCCAGCATGTGAGCGAAAGAAAATCAGCTTTGATGGCATTTTTGAATGCTGCTGAAGGTGACATTCCCATCTCTCTAGCGGGCATATATTGAAAATAGATACCAAAAATTAATGCAAGGATAAAATCAAATACCCAGCCGCCGACAATATAGCTGCCTGCCAATGATATCGGAATAAAAAAGGTAATCCATTCACCGGCAATATCGGCCAGTGTGCAACCTATCCCGCAATGTGTACTGACAGTAAATACGCCTTTCCAAGTGATTTTTTTATGCGGCATATGTTCCATTTGCGTATCATGGTTCATGGCTGTCGTGGTGTTATCGTGCGGCATATGTTCCATATGCATGTCATGGTTCATGGCTGTCGCAGTGTTATCGTGCGACATATGCTCCATGTGCATGTCATGGTTCATGGCTGTCGCAGTGTTATCGTGCGACATATGCTCCATGTGCATGTTATGGTTCATGGCTGTCGCGGTGTTATCGTGTGACATATGCTCCATGTGCATGTTATGCATCATCATTTTTTGCCCACCTTTAGGTGCGCGTCCGAACCAGAAATAAGCAATTAAGCCGATGATACCGAAATAGAGTGCATTGATTGGCCATGCTATCGCCATCACTTTCATTGATTGTGCGCGATCAGAGTGAATATCCCAATAAATAGTGATAGCACAGAGAAGGGCGCTGATTAGCCAGATTACAGCTAACGTATGAAGCCATTCTGGAAAGATCATAATATTGCCTCGATAAATATTAAAGAATACAAAGAGTAATATTGCTTAAGTTTATTAATGCTTACTATTTGTTGAGTTGATATACAAATAGTAAACTTGTTAATTTAAATTTCAGCAGTGATTCACGCTATTTTTAAAGTCTAATTGAGTTTTTGGTGTCTGTATTTTATTGTTGGAAACGAAATATATCGGTGTTATTTATTACTATTTTTTATAGATTTACTCTTATTAATAATATTGATGCTGTTCTGATCCTTTGATTTTGTAATGGAAATCAAAAACTGCCATTGATTAAATCTTGTTCGGTGGCTATTTTTTTGCCATTGTGTTATAATAAAAAATATCTGGCTTTTACCGTTGATTTATAGCCAGTAAAAAGTAAATATTTATTTACTGAGCATGTTGGATTGTTCATGTCGTGACATGTTCAGCCATACAGGTGAAAACAGCATAGAGAGGAAAAACCGGCTGTTTTTACATTACTGATTATACTGTGTTTAACATTAGTGTTATTTGGCATTGGTATAAATAGAACAGTAATATGAACCCAACGCGTAATAATATTGCGCGGGTGTATTAACCCGAATGATTAATGTAGAAAATATAGCGGGTAACACACTGTTTCAACGTAATACATGTTTGAAATAGATGGGTGAAAAATAAATTTACCATTATAGCGCATAAGTTTATGTGGGTGTGATGATGACACTCGATACATTACGGGTGATGATAAAATAAAAACAACAGGAATGATTGAATGCATGTAATTTCATTATCAATGATTACCACATTAATGACCGCAGTATTAGTCTTACTGGTTGGCCGTTATGTTGAGACAAAAGTATCACTGTTTAGTAAGTATTTTATTCCTGCTCCGGTTATTGGTGGTGTGATTTTCTCTTTCATTACTTTGTTTGGATACCTTTCAGGCTTATTTGTTTTTACCTTTGATGACAGTATTCGCCAACTGTTTATGGTGGCATTCTTTACCACCATCGGGTTCTCTGCCAGTTTGAAAATGCTTAAAAAAGGTGGCGTGCAAGTGATCATGTTTCTGGTGGTCGCATTAATTCTTGCCGTATTACAGAATATTTTAGGTATTGGTCTGGCAAAACTCTTTGGCCTTAACCCGTTATTGGGTGTTGCTGCAGGCTCTGTTGCACTAACCGGTGGGCATGGTACTGCGGGAGCATTTGGTCCGCTTTTAGAAAACGCTGGAGCACATGGTGCAACGGCTGTTGCGATTACGGCTGCAACATTTGGCCTGATTTCAGGCTGTGTCATTGGTGGGCCAATCAGTAAACTGTTACTGAGTAAGCATGTAGAAAGCCGTTATGATGATCAGCATGAAACAGAAGAAAATATCGAATTAAAAGAAGACCGCAATCATATCTATGAGCGATCTGCGTTTGATACTATTTTAAAAGTGATTATTGTGATGGGTATCGGTTCTATTTTAGCTGATATTCTCAATGTGCTGGGGTTAACATTACCTATCTATATTGGCCCTATGATTGTTGCGGCTATTACGCGTAATGTGATGGATCACTTTGGTAAGAAAGTAAATACTTATGTTATTGATTCAATTGGTAATATTTCATTAGCACTGTTTTTATCTATGGCATTGATGGGCCTGCGATTGTGGGATATCAGTGTATTGGCATTACCTTTAGTGGTTATTCTGCTCAGCCAGACGGCACTGATGGCACTGTATAGCTATTTTGTGACCTATAATTTGATGGGTCGAGATTATGATGCAGTGGTCTTAGCAACAGGGCATTGTGGTTTTGGTATGGGCGGAACACCTAATGCGATGGCCAATATGGAAGCTTTTACTGAGCGTAATGGTCCATCGCAGAAGGCATTTTTTGTGTTACCGCTTGTAGGGGCACTGTTTATTGATTTTGCCAATGCCTCACTGATTACTATGTTTACTTATTTCTTTAAATAAGAGTAGATTGACGTGAAAAAATCAGCGTGACTCGGCTGGTTTTTCGACTTGAGCATCAAGCTCTTTGGCTAAGAAATAGTTTAGGAAAGTCCGGATAAGTGCAATGATAGCAAGCCGGACTAACTCTTCTTTATTTGGCGCAACGGTGGTTGCCAGTATATCGGCAGCCAACTGGAATTCGAGCGCTAATGCTAACCAACTGCCAAAGCAGACACGAACTTGCCTAAAACCAGGGGGCTGATCTTTTAATTGAGAGGCTAACCAGAGAGTTTTAATTAGCCCCAGTAGCACGCAAGCAACAGAAATTAGCTCAAGGGCAAATTCAAGAATTTCTACGCCGTGCAGGGTTAACGCTTTTAGATGATTTAAATCGAACAGTGAAAGTGACATTGTGTTCCTTACCTCCTTGGTGTTCTCAGAGTGACCTCATACAATGATTGCAATCGGCGTAATGTGATAAATTTAATACTATCAATTGTATGCAGTAACCTGATGTCATTACCCTCATGTAATAAAAGGGTTTCCCTACTTATTGCTATATACGTTTGTAATATACGTAATTTTAGCAAAATAAAAAAGCTACCCGAGTGGGTAGCTTTTTTGTATGGATAATATACGGCTTTGATTTCCGTATATCACAATAAAACCCATCTTATGTTGGTTTTATTGTGATTGTGATACTACTGTGCAGTGGCTTCAGCGTGAGCTTCTGCTTCCGCATTGGGTACTGGTTTGGCAATAATACTGCGTGTTTCCATACGGACTTCTTTAAGCAACACGTCAATGGTATCACCTAGACGGAACACTGGCTGACCTTTGATAGAGACGGTAGCCGTGTCTGTGCTGCACTCTAGTTCATCGCGTACTGAGTGGATAAGCGGCGCAGGAACAAAGGCGACAGCACCATTATCGAGCAGGCGTACGCGTAGACCACCACGAGTAACATCCATGATTTCGGCACGGTAGCTTGTGTTGTCTGCCACTTTTGGCTGCAGAAAACGGGAGTATAGCCAATCACCAACATCACGCTCTGACATGCGGTTAAAGCGGCGACGATCAGCCAGTTGAGTGGTTAACTCAACGCTAGGCTGGGTTGTTGGTTGCTCGCCACGAATAACGGCTTTCAGCAGGCGGTGGTTAACCATATCGCCATACTTACGGATAGGTGATGTCCAGGTTGCGTAGGCGTTTAAGCCCAAACCAAAGTGCGGTGCTGGAACGGCACTGACTTCACTGTATGCCTGAAAACGGCGGATACGGCCATCAAGGTAAGCGGTTGGCATGGCATCTAACTGGCGACGCAGCTGGCAGAAACCGTCAAGGGAAAGCAAGGTCTCACGATCAAAATCAACGCCATTGTCGCTGAGAATGGCCATAGCCTGTTCAACTTTTTCCGGATCAAAACCGGCGTGTGCGTTGTAAATACCAAAGCCCACTTTTTGTGTTAATACGGTTGCCGCACATTCATTTGCAAGAATCATTGCCTCTTCAACCATACGGTTGGCGATACGGCGGTATTCAGCAACAATGTCAGTAACAACACCATTCTCATCAAGAATAAAGCGGTAATCTGGGCGATCTTTAAACACCAGTGTGTTTTCACTGCGCCACTGGGTACGTGCTAGTGCCAGTTTGTGTAGCTCGGTGATTTGCTCTGCGATAGTCTCATTTTCCGGAGACCATGCGCCTTCAACACCTTCCAACCAGTCAGAGATATTGTCGTACACCAGTTTACCGTGCGACTCGATCCAACCGGCAAAGAAGTGGGCATCATCACACAGCGCGCCATCTTGCTTAACTGTGACACGGCACAGCAGAGCAGGGCGTTTCTCACCTTCACGCAAAGAGCAGAGGTTATCTGACAACTCACGCGGCAGCATCGGGATATTAAAGCCCGGCAGGTAGTTGGTGAATGCGCGCTGGCTGGCCATTTGGTCTAGTTCACTGTCTTGTGTGACATAGGCAGTGGGATCGGCAATGGCAATGGTCAGCTGCCAGCCATCAGGCTGGGTAGTGATATAGAGGGCATCATCCATATCTTTGGTGCTGGCGCTGTCAATGGTGACGAACGGTAGAGCAGTCAGATCTTCGCGTACCAGACCTTCATCGAGCATTTCGCCGAAGGTAGCGGTTGGCGCTTCACGCTCTAACTGGTGACGTGACAACGTTACCCACCAAGGTGCATAGTGATCATCTGCAGTGGTGATAAATTCGGTGACATCAGCATAAAACGCGCGATCCCCTTTTAGTGGATGGCGTTTCATTTGGCCAACAACCCAATCACCTTCGTTCAGCGGGGTATCTAACCCTTTCGCCGGACGGCACATAATAGGATCATTTAGTAATGGGTGATCGGGAACAATATTGAGCTTGTCATCGCGCCCTTTACGGATACGACCGACAAAACGGCCAAGAAACGGTTCAATCAATGAATCCGGTTCGGCAATTTCACGCTCTTTTTCTGTGCGTAAAAAAGCAACAACACGGTCACCGTGCATCACTTTTTTCATATACGGAGGCGGTACAAAGTAACTTTTTTGGTTGTCTGTTTCGATAAAGCCGAAACCTTTGTCGGTGCCTTTGATTACACCCTCAATTTGTGGGGTGCTTTCACGGAACTGTTGTTTGAGCTGGGAAAGTAGCGGGTTATCTTGAAACATAAACCTATCCGGCAAGGAGATGAGAGACTTATTACTCGGCATGATACCATTTGTTGGCGATTTTTAATCAGATTTATCGCCTGCGCAACCTGAGATATTGGTGATGGAGGTACCGGTGTATGAATCTTATCTATTGTTAATGCCAACCGGTGCGCAATACGGTACGCAAACGGGCAACTAAATTATGCTACCCGTTGATTTACCAGATTTTTTCATACAAACATTATTCGTAATAGCGCTCCCATGCATCTTGCCAATTCATTCCACTTCCGGGGGCGTAATGATCTGCTCCTTGCCCACACCAACCGCTATTTGGCCACGGGCGGCACTGATATAAGCGCCCGTTACGGCGGACGATATCACCGCCTTGATACTGAGTGCCACTGCGGTATGTAGGGTAATTTCCGTTATTATTGGTGTTCTCTTGCCCGCTGTTTTGATCCCAACCGGTGACTTCTACATTGTAACGCTGCTCACCCAGCCCGTTGTTGGCTTGAATTTTTAGTGTGTATATCCCCGGATTATTGGCTACCAAAGTAATCGGCGTTCGGTGGTTATTCACCTGAACTTGCTGACTGGCGGTACGATTACCATCAGGGTTATACAGTTCAGCATTGACGGTATAGCGTGCTGGTGCGGAAACACTGAAATTTATCAGTGCTTGCTGGTTTTTCAGCGGGTATTGGCGCTGTAAGTGGCTTATGCGGATAGCACGGGGGCGGCCACTTTCCGGTGGGTTATTATTCCACTGATTATCTTGATCCCACTGATTGTTTTGATTTCCGTTGTTATTTTGATTCCATTGTCCGTCTTGTTGCCACTGCCCATTATTTTGGTCACTGTTCCATTGATCATTATTCCACTGCCCGTTATTTCCATTGGGGGTGATTATCTGATTAATATCGAGGCAATTTTCCAAAGAGTTTTGTGCGGTGCAGAGTAACTGGCGGGCAATTTCAGCCGCTTGTTGGCTTCGCTCTTGCTCGGTACGGGCTTGCGCTATCGGGCTATTGCAGAGTGCCCAGAGGCTCAACAAGGGGAGTATTATGCGCATACAAAGGGAAGTAGAGTGAGCTGAATAGGGGCGCATTGGGGATATTTCCTTTTGTTGTGTCGGGTGTATAGCTTGGTTTTGTGATACCACTGCGAAGCAGTCTTACGTGGTTGCGGGGTATCCTCTGGGGATTATAAGCGGGCAGGAAAGAGACGAAATGCCTGCTCGGGGGTTACATTGTGTTCAGTCAGCAAGCTGTGATCCGGTTTCCGTTTTCTGTTTTCCACAGAGATACGCGGTAAGAATAAAAAAATCCGCCGAAGCGGATTATGAAATGCGGTGGTATTCCCTATAAGGGGACTGCGCAGGCAGATTACTCGTTCACTTCCAGCTCGTTCATCGCGGCAATATTAAAGCCACCATCAACGTGAAGAATTTCACCTGAGATGCCTGCTGCTAAATCAGAGCATAAAAATGCAGCAGAATTACCCACATCTTCAATAGTCACTGTGCGGCGAATTGGGGTAACGGCTTCACAATGAGACAGCATTTTTTTGAAGTTTTTGATACCGGCGGCAGCCAGTGTACGGATAGGGCCAGCAGAGATACCGTTAACACGAACGCCTTGTGCACCCATGGCATTGGCCATGTAACGTACGTTAGCTTCTAGCGATGCTTTCGCCAGGCCCATCACGTTGTAGTTTGGAATAGCACGCTCTGCGCCCAGATAGGAGAGGGTAACCAAGCCTGCGCCTGGGTTTAGCATGCTGCGTGATGCTTTGGCCATTGCCGCAAAGCTGTAAGAGCTGATGTCGTGCGCGATACGAAAGCCATCACGGGTAACGGCATCTACATAGTCGCCATCGAGCTGATCGCCCGGTGCATAGGCAATAGAGTGAACAAAGCCATCAAACTTTGGCCATACTGAAGAGAGTTCGGTGAACAGACCTTCAATGCTGGCGTCATCAGCAACATCGCACGGCAGAATAATGGATGAACCACACTCTGCGGCAATCGCTTCAACGCGTGATTTCAACTTATCATTTTGGTAAGTAAAAGCCAGTTCAGCGCCTTCGCGGTGCATTGCGGCCGCAATACCATAAGCAATCGAACGGGTGCTTGCTACGCCCGCAATAAGAATACGTTTACCGGTCAAAAAACCCATAACAAGTTACCCTAATTGTGACAATCTGCTGTATATGCACATTGTATAAAATAATAAACGGCCTGATTCTACCATGTTCGGCGTGTCGGTCGAGGCCTCTGCATGCTCATCCGAGCAGTGGGGCTCTGATGTCTGGTATCTCGGGCGCTAAATCAGCACCCGAATATACACGGGGTATTGGTGTTTAGTGGTGCAACAACCGCTGTAAACGCGATGAAAAAAATATGTTTACAGTGTGACAGGCTGCTGCCATGCCGCTGGGGTGAGTGTTTCACCAAAGTGGCTCTCAATCAAACGACGAGTTAGGTCATGTTGTGGATCACAAAATACGCTCTGGGTATCACCACGCTCAACAACCTGCCCCTGCTGCATCACCAGCACTTTATCGCTGATGTGTTTGATCACCCCCATATGCTGACTGACATAAATATATGAGATACCGAGTGATTCTTGTAATTCCAACATTAAGTTGAGAATTTGTGAGCGCATTGACATATCAAGGTGGGTTAGCGCTTCATCGGCAACAATAATTTTTGGCTCAAGTATCAGACAACGTGCTAGTGAGACACGCTGTTTTTGGCCAGTTGCCAGCATTTGCGGATAAAAGCCCGCATGGTCAGGTAGCAGACCCACTTTGCGCAGTGTGGCAGTAATCCGAGCCTCGCGCTCTTGCGGGGTGAGGCTGGTATTGAGTTTTAGCGGCCCGTCAAGAATTTGCCCGATTTGCATTTTGGGGTTTAACGAGGTATTTGGATCTTGGAAGATCATGCGGATAAGCTTGCAGCGGTGACGATAGTCACCGTACCACAGGCGTTCACCTTGAACGTGGATCTCCCCTTGTGTCGGCTCAACCATGCCGGCAATCAGTTTTGCCAGAGTGGATTTCCCCGAACCGTTTTCACCGATAATGGCCAATGTTTGGCCTTCATCCAGCGTGAATTCGACCGGTTTTACCGCATCAACAATATGGCGGCGAAACAGTCCGATATGGTAACGGAAGGTTTTACTCAGGCCGTTAACTTCTAATAACGCACTCACAGTTGGCCTTCCTCGATATTGAGTGGAAAATGGCAGGCAAAGGAATGGGTTTTAATTTTGCGCAGCGTAGGGGTTTCAATGCATTTTTTTTGTGCATGTGGGCAACGCGGCCCTAAGCGGCAACCAATCGGCAGATGTTGCAGCGGAGGGATTGCGCCCGGTAGTGCACTGAGGCGGCTTTTGTGTGGCAATGGCTCACGAAAATCAGGCATTGCACGCAGTAGCGCCAGTGTATACGGGTGATGCGGTGTGTCGAGGATCTGCTCACAGGTGCCTGATTCAATGGTCTGGCCGCAGTACATCACGGTCAGCTTGTTGGCGGCCTGCGTGATACTGAGCAGGTCATGGCTGACCAGCAAGATGGTGGTGTCGTTCAGTTGATTCATGCGATCAAGCAGACGAAAGATCTGTGCGCGGGTGGTCGGTTCCATCGCATTGGTCGGTTCATCAGCAATCAGCAATTTCGGTTGATTGGCAATGGCCATGGCGATCATCACTTTTTGGCACTCACCTTCGGTCAGCTCGTACGGGTAGCTGCGCATAATTTCACGGTGATCTTTGATCCCGACTTTATGCAGTAAGGCTTTAGCCTGCTTATAGCGCCAGTTCCAGCGTTTCCACCAGTGGCCTTTAAATGTCCAACCGGGAATGGCTTCTTGTAGTTGGCGGCCAACCCGTTCTGACGGGTCAAGACACGACTGTGGCTCTTGAAAGATCATGGAGATATGTTTGCCAACCCAGCGCCGACGGGCTTTATTGCTCAAACGAAGAATATCCACATCATTAAAACGAAAGCGATCGGCAGTGATTTTCCAGTTGTCTTTACTGATCCCACAAATGGCTTTAGCGACAAGGCTTTTGCCTGAACCAGACTCACCGACCAGACCGCGGATCTCCCCTTCAACCAGTGTCAAACTGACGCGATCAACGGCTTTAACCGGGCCGGCAGGGGTCATGATTTCAATGGTCAGGTTACGAATATCAAGAAGTGGCATTATTCTGTTCCTGCATTGATAGCACGGCGCAGGCCATCGCCGGCAAGGTTTACGATGATTACACTGATTAAAATTGCCAGACCTGGCAGAGTAACTGTCCACGGGGCGATGTAGAGCAGGCTGAGTGCTTCACCGAGCATTGCTCCCCATTCAGGGCTTGGGCGCTGCGCGCCGAGATCTAAGAACCCTAGTGCGGCGATATCGAGCAGTGCAACAGAGAACCCGCGGGTAAATTCCATTACCAAAATGGCAAGAATATTGGGCAGTACCGCATAGCGTAAAATATAGCCGTTAGATGCACCGTCTAATCGGATGGCGGTGATGTGATCTTTTTCCATTTCATCATGCACAGCGGTATAGACCGCTCGCACAAAACGCGGCACTAAGGCAAGCCAGACAGCAAACATGGCGTTGAGTAATCCGGCACCGGTTAATGCAACCACGATGATGGCGAGCAGCAGGGTGGGGATCGATAAAATGGCATCAAGGGTGTGGTTAAGAATGGATGACTTTAACCCTTTTGACATTCCCGCCAAAATACCAATAGCAACACCCACTACAGAGGCCGAGCAGACGACTAACAGTGCGCTGCCAAAGGTGAGCCGCGCTCCGCATAGTAAGCGGCTGAAAATATCGCGCCCCAGATCGTCAGTACCAAAAAAGAACTCTATTTTCCCGCTGCTCGACCATGAAGGTGGCATCAGCTCTTTATCGATAAACTGAAAGTTGGCAGAAAAAGGGGCGATATGCTGACCAAACACGGTGAGTAG
>NZ_JBOFRH010000608.1:0-19664 GCF_051650925.1 Plesiomonas sp. | reverse complement strand
GCGCATACGGCAGATACTCTTTTCCAAAACCAAAACCAAAACCAAAACCAAAACCAAAACCAAAACCAAAATCAGGTTACAGACGATCAAACCTTGCAGATACAGGTGCATACAGCGCTGTCTGATTTCACTCTGAATGTGGATATCACCTTGCCTGCGCGCGGGATCCACGGAATATTTGGCCACAGTGGGGCGGGGAAAACCACCTTGCTGCAAATTATTGCCGGACTAATGCCCGTAGATCATGCCCATATCCGTTTTTCCGGCGTACAGTGGCAATGCGTTTTAGGCTCTATCCCGCCAGAAAAAAGATCTGTAGGTGTGGTCTTTCAAGATAGCCGACTTTTCAACTGGCTGACGGTTCGGCAAAATTTAACACTGGCCGCGCGTTACGCCCGTAAAACGCCGCCAGATATTGTGCAACTGGCCGAGCGGCTTGGGTTTACGCCACTCCTAGATTTAGCGGCACACAAGCTCTCAGGTGGTCAGCGCCAGCGGGTAGCTATTGCCCGTGCGCTGATGGCAACACCAGCTCTGTTGCTGCTTGATGAGCCATTATCGGCACTTGATAGCCATGCGCGTCGCTTACTGACCGCTGAGATCGCCCGGTTAGCGAAAGAGCTGGATTTACCGATGTTATATGTCAGCCATGCAATGGAAGAGGTTGTCACGCTGTGCGAGCAGATTGTGGTGCTGCGAGCCGGTGAGGTAGAGGCGCAGGGCGAACCGACCGATCTGTTCTCACGTACTGATTTATCACTGGCACAGCACCCTGAGGCCGCAGTTCTGCTGAATACTCAAATCACCGGATATGATGCTGAAAATCAGCAGATTATCGCTGATTGCGAAGGGCAACAGCTGCGTATTCCGGGTGATGAAATGGCTGTACAGTCATGGCGTTTGCGGGTGCTGGCACGAGAGGTGTTATTGTCACGCAGTGAGTTGCCGCCTTGCAGCGTGCAAAACAGACTGTGGTGTCGGATTACTCAAATCGGTGAGCCGCACAATGGCATGGTGATGGTGCAATTGTATTGTGGTTTGCAGCCATTGCTCGCTCGTATTTCATGTCGGGCATTAAATCAGATGGCGTTGCGAAACGATGAGTGGGTTTTTGCCTACATTAAAGCGGTAGGATTGGTGGAGTCGGTTACAACAGCGTTGTAACCGTAGTATTTTACAAAGCGGCCGATTAACAGACGTATCAATTACTGTTAATCGGCTGACTTGATGCGATAACGCTCAGGATATATGTGCCGTTATCTGGTTGTATCCGCTTTGCACGTTGCGTGCAGGTTATTGATTGTTAGTACGATCAGTGCAGGCATTCTGAGTAGAGTAATGATCAGAGTCTGCATTATGGTGAGAGCAGACATCACAATCGGCAAAACGCGGCAATGCCATCTCCCGAAATTGCAGCGTTCGCCCGTCAATTAGCAGTAATTTTCCTGCCAGTACCTGACCGATTTGGGTGATGTGTTTAATGGCTTCTAGTGCTTGCAGGTTGCCGACAACACCGACTATCGGGGCGATAACGCCAGCCTCGACACAAGAGAGCGCATTATCACCAAATAAGCGGCTTAGGCAGCGGTAGCACGGTTGGCCTTCAGCATAGGTAAAGACTGAAAGTTGACCTTCAAAACGGATTGCTGCCCCCGAAATCAACGTAGTTTTACTGTTAAAACAGAGCTGATTGAGCTGATTACGGGTGTCGACATTGTCGGTGCAATCAAGCACCAGATCGTGCTGGGTGATGAGTGTAAATAAGTCATCATCCTCAAGCTTTTCGTTCAACGGTTCTACGCGGATATGCGGATTGATAGCCCGCAACTCTATGGCCGCCGACTCGACTTTTGGCATACCAATACGCGTATCACGATGCAGAACCTGCCTTTGTAGGTTTGAGAGTGATACGGTATCAAAATCGAGCAGTGTCAATGACCCTACACCGGCAGCGGCCAAATACTGCGCCGCCGCGCAGCCCAATCCGCCAAGCCCGACAATCAGCACTGATGCTGCTTTCAGCTTTTCCTGCCCATCAAAGTCACATTCGCGCAGCACAATCTGGCGGTTGTAGCGCAAGGTTTCAGCATCACTGAGTTCGGTCTGCATTTTTATGCTCCGAGTAGGGTATTAAACGGCTCGACCGTCACCATCTCTCCGGCATCCACATGTCCGCGATCTTGTTCCAGCACAATAAAACAGTTTCCCTGCATAAATGAGCTGAAGACATGTGACCCCTGATGACCGGTTGAGCTGACACTTAAGGTCATCGTGCCGGTTTGTGGATCAAGCGTGCTGTGCAATACTCCGCGCTGAAAGTCGATTCGGCCTTGTGATTTTTTCAGACGATCATTACAGCGAACCTGAAAACGCAGTGGCATTTTCCATGTACTGTGGCCGGACAGTGCAGCAATCAGCGGTTGTACTAACTGATAAAAGGTGACCGCCGCAGAAACCGGATTACCCGGTAATCCGCAGAACCAACTGTGCTGCAAGCGGCCAAAGGCAAACGGTTTGCCCGGTTTAATGGCCAGTTTCCAGAAGGCAACTTCACCCATTTCATCTAAAATTTGCTTGGTGTAATCGGCTTCACCCACGGAAACACCGCCTGAACTTATCACCAGATCGGCTGCGGCATCGGCCTGTTCAAAAGCACGGCGAAAAGCGTCAGGATCATCGGGGATAATGCCCAGATCAATGATCTCGCAATCAAGCTTTTCCAGCATTAAACGAACGGCTAGCCGGTTACTGTCATAAATTTGTCCGTCGGCCAGAGGTTGGCCCGGCTCACGCAGTTCATCACCGGTCGAAAAAATAGCCACTTTTAGGCGGCGGTAGACGCTCAGTTGCGCAATGCCGAGCGAGGCAATCATCGGTAAATGGGCTGTACTGAGTTTTGTGCCCACAGGCAGTATGTCACTGCCACACTGTACATCTTCACCTGCCAGACGAATATTCTGCATTGCACGTACTGGGTGGGGGAAGGTAACGCCTTTTGCCGTTACCTCGGCCTGTTCTTGCATGATCACTGCATCACAACCGTCTGGAATGACTGCGCCGGTCATAATCCGACTACAGGTGCCTGTTGGCCATTCACCATTGAACGGTGCACCTGCAAAGGCTTTTCCGGCAACCGGTAAACAATGTGGTGTGGTAAGATCAGCGAGTTTCACAGCGTAACCATCCATTGCTGAGTTCGCAAAAGGCGGCACATTGATGGGTGATTGCAGTGCATCTGCCGTAATCCGGCCAGAAGCGTGATCCAGTGCAACGGTTTCTGCCGCACAGCAACAAGAGACTCGTGCTAACAAGGTAGATAATGCCTGCTCTAATGTTTGCAAACCCGTAGTGGCACAGCAATCCATGTGATACTCCTCTTATCTTTTTGTATTTATTACCGATTTTCTGGCTTTACACCATTTGCTGGTAAAGCGAGTTTGGCTTTTCGGTCGTCAGTGATCTTTTTAGTATCAAGCTTCCTAATATCAAGTTCTCTAGTATAAAGCCTTCGGCAAGGGAATCGCATTGATTTCATTCCCACGGTAAGGTGAATACCGTAATGCTGTTTGCATGGCGTATTATGTGGTTTTTATGTAGCGTTTTATTTTCACTAATGTGTGTTTTTATGGTTGAATTAACGGGTGTTTGTATTTTTAAACGAGCAGTTCCTTTATTCTGACGCAATAAAATGAAATAACCTGATTAACATCAAGGTAGATTTTTTTTTCGTAAGGGTTATGCTTCTAAAAAACAGATCTTTATCGCCTGTCATGTTTTTGAGGGTGATATGCCGTTGTCAAGACAATAAGCGGTGACCCCAGCACCATATAGAACAATATTATAGGGGTGACAGCGCAACCTTATTTATGTGGAGAACATAATGCCATCGCTCACTGAAGACGCTAGTAAAGTTCGTGCTGCACTTGAGGCTCATGGCCTTGAAACACCCATGAAATCATCTGGATTAGATAAAAATACGCGGCGGGAACAAATTCAGCACCATATGACGGAAGTGATGCGTTTGCTGGATCTGGATCTGAGTGATGATAGCTTAGCGGAAACTCCGCGCCGTATTGCGAAGATGTATATTGATGAAGTTTTTTCTGGATTAGATTACAGCACGTTCCCTAAGATCACTGTTATTGAAAACAAAATGCACGTTGATGAAATGGTCACGGTACGCAATATTCATCTTAACAGTACGTGTGAACACCACTTTGTGACTATTGATGGTGTGGCAAATATTGCGTATATCCCACGTGATAAAGTGATTGGTTTGTCTAAATTAAACCGTATTGTTCTCTTTTTTGCCCAGCGCCCACAGGTGCAGGAGCGTTTAACGCAGCAAATTTTAATTGCGCTGCAAACACTGTTGGAAACAGATAATGTTGCTGTGTCTTTAGATGCGGTACACTATTGCGTAAAAGCACGCGGTATTCGTGATGCGGGCAGCTCGACAATGACAACAGCACTTGGGGGGATATTTAAATCTAACCAGAGTACGCGTCAGGAGTTTTTAAGTGCTGTGCGCAGTTAGTATGTAGTGCAGTCTGCCAGACTAACCTTGTTTTAAGAGAAGGGTGCTGAAAAGCATCCTTTTTGTTTCTGTTGTTTCTATTTTTAGCCCGTTATCGGGGTATTTGATATCAGCCATGATGGCATAAGTTAGCATAATAATAGCGAGAGGTTGCATGCAAGAACGTTTAGCGGTGTTGGATGGTGCGCGTGGTGTGGCGGTATTGGGAATTTTATTGCTCAATATTATCAGTTTTGGATTACCACAGGCGGCATATTTAAATCCGGCATTTGCGGGGCTGCCTTCTGCAACGGATACATGGGTGTGGGCAACACAGAGTCTGTTTGCCGAGCAAAAATTTCTGACTATTTTTGCACTGCTGTTTGGCGCGGGTTTGCAATTACAGTTACGGCGGGGTAAAGGCAACGAGTTTATGAAATCGCGCCTGTCATGGTTACTGCTGTTTGGATTATTGCATACTCTTTTTCTGTGGGATGGTGATATTTTACTCTCTTACGGGCTGGTGGGTTTAATGTGCTGGCGAATGATCCGTGATGCGCAAAGCCCGCGCAGTTTATTGCGCTTTGGTCTAGTGCTGTACAGTTTGGGATTACTGTTGTTGTTAACCTTGGGGTGGCTCAGTCTGAATGCTGCACCGAGTACTTTTTGGCAACCCGACTGGCTTACGCTTGATAGTGAAATTACAACCAAACTTAATGGTGGCTGGGGTGCGGTAACGTATCGCTTTCATCAGATGATCTCAATGTTATTGGTGGTGATGCTGCAATATGGCTGGCAACTTGCTGGGCTGATGGTGGCAGGTGCGGGGCTTATTCGTAACGGTTGGTTGCAGGGCAGCCGGTTACCGCATCAATATTGGCGTAAAGCGATTGTTCTGATTTCACTCGGGTTACTGATTCAAAGCCCAAGTGTGTGGGCGAATATTGCGGTGAAGTGGGATTTTCACTGGAGCGCCTATTTCGGACAGATCCCGCGTGAAATTGCTGCACCCATTCAGGCAATGGGTTATCTGGCATTGTGGTACGCGATTTTCCCACATATTCAGCATTCACGCTTTGCACAGGCAATGGTTTCGGTTGGGCGAATGGCGCTGAGTAATTATATTTTGCAAACGTTGCTGTGTAGCCTCATTTTCTATCACTTTGGCTGGTTTAATCAGCTTGATCGCGTGCATTTATTGATGATTGTACCGGTTATCTGGCTCATTAATATTCTGTTTTCGGTTATCTGGTTACGCCATTTTTCTCAGGGGCCGTTAGAGTGGGTATGGCGGAAACTGGTCTTACTCAGTGTTCGTCATCATCATCCTGCGTGATATTGAACCGGTAGAGTGCTAGTGTTTATCGCCGCGTGCCCATGGGGGTGTTACCACCATGGGTTGTTGATCTGCCGCAAAAGCGATAGGTACTGAGGCTGGTTGAGACACTCGGTAAGGTATTTCGTTTTCTGGCAATACGGCGGTGTACTCGGAGATATGCAGCAGTTGTTGCGGGAGTGTCTTTAACTCAGGTTCAGTCAGTGCTACTTCAAATGCAGTGAAGCTGGGGGATGCGGGCGTTAACGCAGGTATTGGCTCTGGCTCTGGTAGCACTACATCCCCTTGAGGAATAGGCTCTTTTGGCCCTAAAAAACGGGGTTGGCTGCCAAGAAGGTAGAGATCAGAAACCGCAGCAAGGCGGGCAAATATTTCGCGGGTACGGGTTTTTAGGTAATTGTCTGGCATTGAAACCGCAAAGCAGACTGCATTAATGTTGTAGTGGTGGGCAATCATCAATGCGCGTTCACAATGAAAGCGTTGTGTGATGATGATAAACTTTTCTGTATCAAACACTTTTTTGGCACGAACTACTGAATCAAGAGTGCGGAATCCGGCAAAATCGAGCACGATAGCTTGTGGGGGAACGCCATCTTTAATCAGATCTCGGCGCATATTGCGTGGTTCGTTATAACTGAGTTGCGCATTATCACCGCTAACCAATACGCGTTTAATTTTTCCTTCATGGTACAGGGCGGCAGCACCGTCAATACGGTTAGTATAAAAGGTGTTCAGTTTTCCCCGACTGATGTATTTGGCTGTACCTAGCACCAACCCAACAGGTGCATCAGGCAGTAGCGTTGCATCTTCATAGATATAGGGTGAAAAGCGCCAGCTAATCCAGCGATCAAGCAGTAGCAGTGTTAATACCGCTAATAGTGCAAGAAATAATAAATATTGTAAGCTTTTACGCCACATGGCAACTCATCTACCTTTACCCATATCCTCTTTACTTTACCGCACTATCTCATTGAAAGCACGATACAAAAGTGAGAACTAAGGGCTGTTTGTGTGCTCTGTCTTGATCTTAGTTCCTATCAAACACTATTTTTGCAAAAGCAGGCAATGATCTCAATTGAAGATGTGTGAATTCCTGTATTAATCAGTTTTATATCAGAAAAGTCAGTAGGTTAGGGCTAGGTAGTTAATACCGAGGTTGTATGTGATTCGGGGTATTAACTGGCAGATAAGCATGGGTTTACAGGAGAGAAAAAATCAGAGAGCTGTTGCTCTCTGATTTTATAGGATAAAGCCGATTCAGGGGTATTACTGAGGCCGGTTTATGAAAATAGCCTTCATATCGGCTTTATTTAACAGGCAATTTAATGCCTGTATTATTTAGAACGAGGTGCGTTTGTATTGGCGGTATTCTGCATTCCAGAAGTTTTGCTCAATATTGTGCTCAAGTGCTTCATCAGGTGTTTGTACGGCAACACCATCAAATTGCGCGGCTTTTGCCACTTTTAATGCAATATATTTGCTGAGTTCTTGGATTTCAGACAAGCACGGCAACAGTGAGCCTTCGCCGTGATTCGCCAGTGGTGAGCGGTCAGCCAGTGCTCGGCTTGCGGCCATCAACATATTGTCGGTCACACGGCGAGCGCCAGAGGCAATAACACCCAGACCAATACCTGGGAAAATGTATGAGTTATTACACTGGGCTACAGCATAGGTTGTGCCTGCGTGCAATACCGGTGCAAACGGGCTGCCTGAGGCGACCAGTGCTGCACCGTCTGTCCAGCGAATGACATCTTCAGGGCGAGCTTCTACACGTGAGGTTGGGTTTGAAAGCGGCATCACAATCGGGCGAGCACAGTGAGCATGCATTTCACGAATGATCTCTTCAGTAAATAGCCCCGGTTGCCCAGACACGCCGATTAATACGGTTGGTTTGGCGTTACGTACGACATCCATCAGTGAGATGGTGTCGGAGGAGAGATCCCAGCTTTGTAAACGGTCGATTTTTTGTACCAGCTTGGTCTGGAACTCAAGCAGTGTTGGCATTTGATCGGTCAATAAGCCGAAACGGTCAACCATGAAGACCTGTGAACGGGCTTCTTCATCGCTCAAGCCTTCAGCTTTCATTTGCGCAATAATTTGTTCGGCAATACCGCAACCGGCAGAGCCTGCACCGAGGAAAGTAATACGCTGATCGCGCAGTTGGCTACCTGCAGCTCGGCTTGCGGCAATTAAGCAGCCGAGTGTGACGGCGGCCGTACCTTGAATATCATCATTGAAACAACACAGCTCATCGCGGTAGCGGTTTAGCAGTGGCATAGCATTTTTTTGGGCGAAATCTTCAAATTGCAGCAGAACATTTGGCCAGCGGCGTTTTACAGCCTGGATGAATTCATCCACAAAAGCATCGTACTCTTCACCGGTAATTCGCGGATGACGCCAGCCCATATACATAGGGTCATTAAGGCGCTGCGGGTTATTTGTACCGACATCAAGAACTACCGGTAGAGTGTATGCTGGGCTGATGCCACCACAAGCGGTATACAGTGAAAGTTTACCAATAGGGATACCCATTCCTCCGATACCCTGATCGCCTAAACCTAAAATGCGCTCACCATCAGTGACAACGATGACTTTAACATTCTGCTTAGTAGCGTTTTGCAGCATGTCATCAATACGATCACGGTTTGGATAGGAGATGAACAGACCCCGTGCACGGCGATAGATATCAGAGAACTGTTCGCAAGCTTGGCCTACGGTCGGGGTATAGATGACCGGCATCATCTCTTCAATATGGTCTTCAACTAAACGATAAAACAGCGTTTCGTTGGTATCTTGAATGTTGCGCAGGAAAATATGCTGGTTAATTTCACTGTGGAAACTGGTGAACTGTTTGTAGGCTCGATTAGCCTGTTCTTCTATCGTTTCAATGGCTTCAGGTAATAAGCCTTCTAAATTGAAAAATTGGCGTTCATCTTCAGTAAAGGCATTGCCTTTATTCAACAACGGGGTTTCTAGCAGTGCTGCACCGGCATAAGGAATATAAAGGGGGCGCTTGGTATCCTGATTATTTTCAGTTGTCATAGTCTTTAGTGTAAATAAGTTTGTAGGAAAGGCAGGGCAGATCCTAGGACTATGGGAAAGAAAGTAAATTGGTATTACTCATAAATGTGCGAGCGCGCAAGTTATGGGGGATTTAATGTGCCAGAATCAGAGATGGCTGACATTGTTAATGCCGTGTAAAAGTGAGTAACCCGTGCGATGGATATGGGCAACCAGTTGTATGCTTTGGTTAGTCAGCCTGTTCTGGTTTTGGCAATTCAGTTGATGCTTTTGATAACAGTTGATTATCTGAGTAGAGCTCTACAGAGATGGTGACTTTATCTGCTGGTGATAGCGCTAAATGCATGGAGGAGAGCACTTCAGGGTGGTTGGCTTGAAAATCACTCTCTTGGTGTTGTGAGGTGCGGTTACTGCCTGATTTTCCTGCTTTTATAATACTAATATGGTAATGGCACAGGCAATCTTTGGTTGTTTTTGCATAAGCAAGTACGGTTGATTCAGTGCCCTGTGTTTTTACATCAAACCAGATTTGTGATTGGAGTGCACCGGCTAGCAGTAGAGCCAACATAGTTATACCTTATTATCCAGTCAGTGATGGGAAACATTAACAACAAGCAGCGTGTTATATGTAAAACAAAAGAAGCGGAACATCTTAGCTTCCGCTTCTTTTAATCGTAGCTTGATATAGAGTGTAGATCTATTTTCAGTAAAAGCTTAACAATGTTTAGCTAATTTTGTGTGACGTTTGCGGTATTATGACCACCGTATTGTGTCACGTTAGCTAAATCACCAAAGGCACTTTGATCAACAGTAACGCTGTTGTGGTGACCATTTTGGTAGGTATCTGAGGTGTTCATACCACCGGATTGTTTGATATCGGCATCATTACGGCGGCCAATTTGTACGGCATCAACATCATTATGCACGCCGCGTTGTTTGACTTGTGCGGTGTTGTTTTGCCCTGTTTGGCTGACATCGATATCATTAAAGCGGCCACGTTGTTTCACGATAGCATCGTTATAAGAGCCTGATTGATCGACGGTGGTATCGTTACGGCGACCTGATTGTGTAACTTGAGCGCTGTTCGCTGTACCGCTTTGGTCGACATCAATATCATTTTTACGACCGCGTTGGGTGACATCGGCGCTGTTTTTATTACCGTGCTGATCGATATCTGTTTTATTGAGCTGGCCTTTTTGTGCAACATCAGCACTGTTTTTACGGCCAAATTGATCAATGGTGATATCGTTACGTTTACCACTTTGGTCGACCGTAGCATCATTTTTCCGGCCGCGCTGGTCTATATTGGTATCATTTTTATAACCGGCTTGCAGTACGTCAGCGCTGTTACGTTTTCCGCGTTGTTCAATATTAATGTCATTTTTACTGCCACCTTGATCGGTGACGGCATTGTTACGTGAACCACTTTGGTAAATGGTGGTATCACTCATTGAGGCATTGAGTTGTTTTGAATCAGAGGTGTTTTTAGTACCGAGTTGGGTAACATCAATGAGTACATTGTTAGAGCCACTTTGCAGAGCATCTGCCAAATTACCATTACCTGATTGGTAAATGGTGGTTTGTTGATTAGCAGCATTAATAGCAACGGAGCCTAAAATAGCGACGGTGATGATAGACAGATTCAACATTTTCATTATAGAAATCCTCAGTGTTGCTTTGCCTGAATTAATTCATCGGTTTGCTAATTACTTTGTGACAAGGTAATTGGTAAACCTACACCATGTTGCACGACTGCAGCACTAAGGCCTGTGCCGTTTTGATTAATGTTAGCTTGATTGCTCGAGCCAATTTGTATAACAGCTGCGTAGTTGTTAAACCCATATTGGTTAATCGCTGCGTTGTTGGCGTAACCGCTTTGATTAATATATGCCTCATTGCCTGAACCGTATTGTGAAACATCAGCAATGTTATTTACGCCTGACTGTTCAGCGAGCACCGTATTGTGTGCACCATACTGGGTGAGGGTGAAATCATTGCCTTTTCCTATTTGCCTCAATGATGCATCATTAAATACACCATGCTGAAGAATATCAGTGCTGTTTTTGTATCCAGCCTGATAAACATCAACGGTATTGAAGTTTATCTCATCAGACGCTAGATCTTCTGCTGCATAAGTAGTCGGGCTTAATGACAGCAAAATAAGCGCAGGTAGCCAAGAATACTTTCGCTGCATTAGGAACACTCTTTTTTATCTGTGGTGCGTTTCAAGCAGCTTAATTATTGGTGTGATGTGAATAACTATAAATAAAACTATATTCGTATTTGTATGTAATATTACATTACAAAGTATTAATTCTTTTTGTTTTTCATTTGTAAAACATTGTTTTTATTTTGTTGCGTGTGATATCTCTAGTCATAGAGTCTTAATTATTTCTATTTTTAGTGTGTTATTTTATTCTTGTTTGATGTGTTTTTTGTCTTGATGTTAATGGTTATGCTAATTAAATACGTAATTATTGCTATTATTTGTCGTTAAAATACTTTGCATGGGAAAGTAGTAAAGGTAGGGGGGAGTTGTGTTGCAATTGAGATAAAAATAAAAAAGACCGCCGAAGCGGTCTTTTAAAAAGGGCAGAGCTGTATGGCAGACATTAATCTACATTTGCAGGCACTTCTTCTTTCATATAGCGCTGAATAATAGGGTTATTTATCTCAGATGGGTTTTGTAAGCCCCATAGATTTTGTTTTAATCCTTCAACAATAAGATGGGCAACGCCCGATTCGAGAGCTGCCATCATGCAAAGCATAACCGGTTCATTGGTGGTAAATCCGGCTTCAAGTTCGAGTAATCGCTGAAATTCAATAAACCTAAAGACACCGGCTGAAAATTCATTCGAGAGTATGGTTTTACTGGTATTCACCGAAAGCAATATTTCACCGGTTCTGACATCGACAGCTCTTAGGTTTACCGCAACTTGATCAACCCGATATTTTCCTGATGCACCAATACCAAAATAACGAGCTCCTGCGCCACCGGTTTTAATATCAGTATCATAGCCGATAATTGCGCCTTCAATCAGTACGTTGGCTGAGAGCAGTGAGGGCAGCGGATTTTGGTTATTGGCTGCAACCGTGCCACTTTCTTGTGCCGCTCGGATAATTTTACGTTCATTGAGTAAGTTTTGTAGGCCCTCGCGCTCTAACGGCACAAACCAGCCGGAGTCTTTTAATGCTGAAGTTAGCATAGCATTACCACTTTGTGGCACAGCGGTAGAGAAATTACTGGCGGGAAGCGGTTTAAATTGGCCGGTTTCGTCCTGAACAGAATAAACGGAAACAATAATTTTCCCGTTTGGTTTTGGCAGTTGAACCAGATCTTTATAGGTGCTAGGGCGCGGCATTAAGGTCGGTTTTGCACCTTCCTTAGGTATATCTGTGACCGCACATCCCCCCAGTAATAATACTGCTGTTAAAATCATTGCTCGCATAGAGGTAACCCTTATATATTAATTTGTTGAGCGGCCACTGACTTCAATGGTAGAGGTTTGTCCGGTTTTTTTATCGGTAATTAAGACCACGAGCTGACCGGCATTGCCACCTTGTTGCACTTTTACGGAAAAATCATTGGTTGAGATTGATTGTCCGGCAGTCGGATTACTTAATAAGTCACTGACTAAATTTGATTGTAATAGTTCGGTTAAGTTATCAAGCGCTGATGGCGTGGCCAATGCTGATTCGAGTGACGGATCACGGTAGCTATTTTGAGCTTGAGCACCCGACATTAAATAACCCCCGTTATTCGGGTTTCCCCCAAAATTGGGGTTTACCGGCTGGTAAATCAACGGGCTAGCCTGTGCTAAGAGACTTAGCATGAGCATCGGAGCTGTAAGCAGTATATTTTTTTTCATAATATCTCCATTAAAACTCATCAGAGGCTAATTCATCGGTTTTTAGCAGTGCTTTATCAAACATGATTTTTGCCAGATTATCGGCAGTCACGACAATGGCTTGGTTAACGGTGTTTTCTAAACTTTTTTTACTGGGAAACAGTACGGTTCTGAATAATACAGTTTGTTCATTTTTAATGGTGATAATACTTCCCCAGCGTGCACTGGGCTTTTCATAAACAGTGAGGTTAATATGATCACTGGCTTGCCATTTTTCACTGAATAAGCGATAGAAATCATGACCAACCGGCGTTATCGTTCTATTGGTAATTAGCCCAGCAATTTCCAGATCAACAGCGTGCAGTGGTGGTGGGTATAAGGTGCTTAATACCATTGCTCCCACAACCAGTAGGGTAGCTGTATATTTTCGCCAAAGAGTAATAATACAGAAATTATTCATGGTGATTATGGCTGCTGTTTGACATTTTCTTCGGCCCAGTAGATCGCCTGCGTGCGATTTCTGACGTTTATCTTTCTGAATAAATTGTATAAATGCGATTTAATCGTATGCTCACTGACAAATAAGGTACTGGCAATCTCCATATTTGATGCACCGGAGCGGAGTTTCTCTAAAATCTCTTTTTCACGTAGCGTCAGTTGTGGGTAGTTGGCAGTACCCCGTTGATGTACACGTAAATGTTCGATTAGCAGGCTCGTTAGGCTGCGTGGCAACCAAAATTCACCCTGAATAACAGATTTAATGCCTTTGACCAGTACATCTTCGCTTTCATCTGTTTTAAATAATCCACAGATAGAGGGCCATGAAAGAACATCTTCTTGTGAATAGGTGTCAGACATATTAAACAGCAGTGTTTTAATGTTATTACGATATTTAAATATCTGATATTGCCAGAGTTTAATCTCTTTGTTATCCATCTCTGCCATGTCAAAAAGCATGACAGTCAGAGCAGAAGGAACATCATCTAACGTATTGTGTAGGTTATGGATATTAACAGGCAGTGTTGTCTTTTCCCGTAAGGTTCGACTTAATGCGCTAACCTGAAGCGATGGTTTGGTAATAAGCAGCAAATGCGCTTGTTTTTCCATAGTAAACCTCATCAGCTATACGGGCATCGGGACTTTATGATTAGTACGAAAGCGTAGCGGATTAATCTTATTTCTTCCGCTTTCCTATTAATAAGTCATTGTGTTTCATCTTTGAAATAACAAGCAGTTAGCACTTATCACCCTAAGAATGTTTAATTACTTTATAAAGAAATGGTCTATTAAATGAGGGAATATAAAATAAGCATAGTCAATGACAAAAAAATGGCCTGCTTAATTCAACAGGCCCTATGCAAATGGATAAAAATGATGCGGAAAGAGGGGTAAGCCTTTGGCTGTTATGGTGTGAATGGCGGAGTGCTGTGCAGTAACACTACGCCGATTGTTGGTGCTCACGGTGAGTAATAAATGCCGTGGCCGCAATAATAATGGCTGCGCCAAGCCATAAGCGGCCTGGGGGTGCCCAGCCAAACACAATCCAACCGGCAGCAATATTGATAGGTAATTTAAAGTTATCAAAGGGTTGAACAAAAGAGGCATCTGCACTGGCATACGCTTTGGCAATGGCGGTTTGTGCAAATGCGGTGAGCAACCCGACAACCAGTAAAATAGCACCGCTATAGAGCGTTGGTAGTGTAAATTCCGGAATGGCCAATACCAGATTAAAGGGGGTAATTAGCAGTAACAGGTAAACCACCATGGTGGTCGATGAGTCATGATGAGAGAGCTTTTTGACCATTAATGAGTAACTGGCCCAGAAAAAGGCCGCCGCCAGTGGTAATAGGGTAATCAGCTTAAATTCATTTCCCCATGGCTCAAGAATAATCATTGCACCAATAAATCCGGCTAATGTGGCACACCAGCGGGCCGCACCGACTTTTTCCCCTAAAAACAGCCCTGAACCAAGAGTGGCAAACAGCGGTGATGTCATTAATAACGCAATACCTTGCCAGATAGGAATCGGGTAGGCCAGAGCCCACAACCAGCACTGAATGCCGATAACCGATAAAAAGATACGAAACACATGCTGCCCGAAATGCTGGGTATGCAAAGAGCGTCGTAAACCGGTTTTCAGTAACCAAGGCAGCATGGCTATCAGTGCAACAAGGTACTGATACAGAGCGACAGAGGTTGAAGGCAGGCGCATATGAATGCTGATGTATTGTGTCAGCGTATTGATACAGGCAAAAGCCAGCCCAGCCAGAATCATCCAACTGGCGCCGACTAAGGGTCGGTGAGTGTGCATTGTCATGAGGTACTACTTAAAATTTTCGGCAGTCAGTCACAAATTAAGGGGTAGTGTACCGATTTCCTGCCAGCAACACAGCAAAACCGAACATAAAAGTGGGATATAAGCGAAACATGAAAAGAATAATATCTGTTGTAAAACAAGCGTTAAAAAATAGCAGGAGAAAAGCAGCCGAATCCGTATTTGTGAATGCGGCTGCGTTATATTCAGTTACACTGTCACGCACTCACAGGCTGACAAGCCCAGCGCATGCAGCATGGCATCTGTTGCAGGCTGCTGATTGATGGTTTGCGCATGGCTTTGCACCAATACCGTACGGGTAATCTGGCTGAAGTTTTCACAGGAAAGGTTTAAGTTGATCAATGCCGCTTGTAGCGGAGGCAGGCTCGGGTTAAATGCGGCATTTTCAGCATACATGCCCTGATAAATCTGGCCTGATGCCGTTTGCAGAGCAACACCGGAATAGCTTTGGCTATAAGGTGCATGGCTGGCGTTGGCTGCGGATAATGCTTGTTGCATGACTACATCTTCTGCCATATCAGCGTGTTTTTCAAAGGATAACTGATGTGTTTGGCTATCCATCAACAGCGTGGTGATATTGAGATCGCGCGGGCCAAAGGCTTCTGGCAGATAGTCGTGCAGCTTGCTTGCGGTACGTGCTGGAAGGTGAATATTGAGTGTTGGTGCGGCATTAAGCTCATTCATAAACTGGCGGCAATGCCCACAGGGTGAGTAATTAATGGTGATATCGCTCAGGGCTTTTTCACCACGGATCCACGCATGCGTAATGGCGCTCTGTTCTGCGTGCACGGTTTGCTGCATTGCGGCTCCGGCAAACTCCATATTGGCACCAAAATAGAGATTACCGCTGACACCTTTTGCCACTGCACCGACATAAAATGCTGAAATAGGGGCAACAGAATAGGCTGCGGCCAGAGGAAGCAGTGCAAGCGCAAGTGCTTCGCTGGTCATGTTGCAGGCAGATTGCAGAGCAACCGCTTCATCATGCGAAAGCCATCCGGCAAAATCAGCACGAGATACATAGGGAGTGAGCGCCGCAGCTAAATCACGCGGAAGATGGGTGAGTGCTGTTTGAATTCTCTCGTGCATTCGTGTGATCCCTTTTTATTTTCAGTTATAGGATCAACGATTCTAGAGAGCAAATATGAAATTTAGTGTGATGAATATCACTTTTTAATGTAATGAATATGGTTTGCATTCATTATTGTGAGAGTTATCCCACAATAATGAGGTGTTAATTGCCGATAAGATAGCCTAACTCAGTGCAAAAGATGCAGCAGAACAGGGAAGATAAGCGGAGCGATTAAAGAGGTAATAATGCCGCAGATGACCAGTGCCAGAGAGCTGAACGCACCTTCAACATAGTCCTCTTCTGCGCAGCGTGCTGTTCCCAGTGCATGGGAAGCATTACCCATAGCCAAACCACGTGCAGAAGGGTGGTGAATTTTCAGCCAGCGCATATAAATATGGCCAAATACCGCACCGAGTAAACCCACATAGATAACTGCAACGGCTGTAATGGCTGGGATCCCACCAATATTTTGTGCTACAGCCATAGCAATGGGTGTAGTGACTGATTTCGGGGCAATAGATGCTGCCATTTCAGGTGATGCGCCCATCAGCAACGCAATAGCCGTGCCGCTGACAATGGCAAAAAAAGAGCCGACAAAGCAGATCCCAATGATTGATTTCCAACGGGCTCGGATTTGATGTAACTGCTCATACAAAGGAAAGGCTAATGCCACCACCGCGGGCTGTAGTAGCTGATTTAATAGCTTACTGCCTGAAAAGTATTCGCTGTAGGGGATCCCCGTACAGACCAAAAACGCGATTAAGGCCAACATAGAGATCAGCAGCGGATTCATCAGCGGTGATTTTATTTTTGTCGCCAACCAGCGAGCAGCAAAAAACACACCCAATGTCAGCGGTAAAGGCCACCATATCATGACTGTTTCTCCACATCTGAATCTGTACTTTTCGGTGTTTCTGAGTCCGGATTTTTGGCATGAATTCGCTGATACACCACAGCAACGGCGGTCATCACAATGATTGTACTGACGGTAGTTGATGCCAAAAATGCACCTAATTCACTGGATAACTGGTTGTAATGATTGATTAACCCAACACCGATGGGAATAAACAGCACAGCCATATAGCGGATAAAAAGAGTACAACCTGATCTGACCCAATCAGGGCGAATGACTCGGGTGCAAAGCAGCACGAACAACACCAGCATACCGATAATACTGCCGGGAATATTCAGATGCAGCCATTCAGACAGACCGTTACCGATCCATAAACAGATAAAAATTAATGCAAACGCGCGGGCATAGCCCCATATAGAGTGAGTAAATTGTGACATAGAAATAGACAACGCTTAATAAACTGAAATCATCATACAATTGTTTTTTGAAACGCGCCATAGATCACACAATGTATAATGTGTGCACGAATATTTCCGACACTACCACACTCAGTACTGATGAAGAATAGTTATTCGTGTGATAACACCGTTGTTGTCTGACCAGAGATAATTTTTGTGAATAACACCAAGTTTGTCTAAATAGTCAGCAGTTGATCAACAAACAGTGCAGGAAGGCTAAAAATTGGTGTTATTTGATCAAAATCACCCATTAGAGGGGCTGGACAAAGCCAAAACCGGATTGGTAGACTAAAAATGTGTTCAACAGCCGTTAATCGGTTGTTGTTACGCCTAAAAGTTCGGATGAAGGTATCAGGAGAGTAGGGAATCGACCCTACGCCGAAGAAGTAAATCTTTCAGGCGCTGTTTTCAACAGCAAAGACTGTTACTGGACGAGCCCTTGGAGAGAGCCATTGAATTGGACGCCGAAGGCGCAAGGTAGCTCCCGCTACTCAAACGCTCAGGCAAAAGGACAGGGGAAGAGATGTGCGGAAGATTGACCCAGCAGGGGCAGTCTGCGTTGTGCTATGAGTGTTTTGGTGAGCTTCATACGTCCACATATCTGTTTCTCCTCCTAAATGGTTAGATTTATTACCTTACAGGAGGAATATTGTGTTTGATCTGCAATCGGTATTGCAAAGCGTTGATAATCTGGTTTGGGGCGCGCCTTTGCTGACACTTTTAGTCGGCACCGGTGTTTACCTAACCCTGCGGCTTAAGCTTATTCAAATTATCTGCCTGCCTCGGGCATTTTCCTATATGTTCCGTTCAGAACCTGGACAATCTGCCGGCGATGTCAGTGCATTTGCAGCATTGTGCACGGCACTGTCAGCCACTATCGGTACGGGAAATATTGTCGGTGTGGCTACGGCCATTAAAGCGGGCGGCCCCGGTGCACTATTTTGGATGTGGATTGCGGCATTTTTCGGTATGGCCACCAAATATGCCGAGTGTCTGCTGGCGGTTAAATTTCGCGTCAAAGATGCCAATGGCCAAATGGCCGGTGGCCCGATGTACTATATCGAACAGGGGTTGGGGTTGAAGTGGTTGGCCTCACTGTTTGCACTGTTTGGTGTCGGGGTTGCATTTTTTGGTATCGGTACTTTCCCGCAAGTGAATGCGATTACTGAATCACTCAATGCTACGTTTGGTTTTCCTATTTGGCTCACCGCCTTAGTGCTGACCTGCACAGTGGCGGCTGTAACACTGGGTGGGATAAAGCGTATTTCAGCTATCGCACAATTTACCGTTCCCTTTATGGCACTGTTTTATGTGGCCGGATCGGTTATGTTGCTGGCGGTGAATTACCACAAAGTGCCTGATGCGATTATGCTCATTATTACCTCTGCATTTAATCCTGATGCTGCGGTGGGCGGGGCGATTGGCCTCACCATTCAGCAGGTCATGAAATCAGGTATTGCACGCGGGGTATTCTCTAACGAATCTGGCTTGGGAAGTGCACCGATTGCCGCTGCTGCAGCCCGTACCAATGAGCCGGTGCGTCAGGGGTTGATCTCAATGACCGGTACATTCATTGATACATTGGTGATCTGTACCATGACCGGATTGGCACTGGTAGTGACCGGTGTCTGGAATGGCCCATTAAGCGGTGCGGCGATGACCAATGCGGCCTTTTCGAGTGGCTTAAACGGGATTGGTGAGTGGATTGTTACCATTGGTCTGATGTTTTTCGCGTTTACCACGATTTTAGGCTGGAATTACTACGGTGAACGGTGTGTCACCTATTTGTGGGGAACAAAAGGCATCAACCCTTATCGCTGGATTTTTATTGCGCTGGTGGCTTCGGGTGCATTTTTGAAACTCGATACGATCTGGATTTTGGCCGATATTGTTAACGGCCTGATGGCGATCCCCAACCTGATAGCTCTGCTTGGATTACGCCACGTAGTGATTGCGGAAACGCGTGATTATTTCGCCAGAATGAGCGCACCAACTCCCGCAGTTCAGGTGGTTTAACCGGTTATTACGGCATTTTATCCTTTCATTACTCCCATATAAACTGCCACACAAACGTTGCGATAACCGCGTTGTGTGGCAACTGCAATATCGAGTTTTTATCCTGCAAATATTGTCAGAAAATCAATGATATTCAGTGATCACGCTAGATTTTTCAGGATGCACAGACGTTCACGGCTGTAAATTTTGTGGCTATGTTTATTAGTACA
>NZ_JBOFRH010000607.1:0-1006 GCF_051650925.1 Plesiomonas sp. | reverse complement strand
GTAAAGCGCGCGAAATGGCGTTCGCCGATATGAATGCGCAGGCGGCAGAGTTAGGCGCCAATGCGGTGGTGGGCATCGATGTGGATTATGAAACCGTCGGTAAAGATGGTGGGATGTTGATGGTCAGTGTTACGGGAACGGCGGTACGGGTCGAGTGATCTCTTTTGTCAGGCACGCTTAGGTGTGCTTGTGCGGCGGGTTTGCCCCTAGGCGCGCGAAGCTGACAGGGGCGTTATTGTGATTCTGCGCGGTGTGTGGGTTTGGTGGTTAGCTGTTGTGCGCTAATTTTTCCCTTTCCCTTTCCCTTTCCCTTTCCCTTTCCCTTTCCCTTTCCCTTTCCCTTTTTTCTGGCTTTTACGTCTTTTAGGTTTGTGTTGCTGCTGGCGGTATTACACGGCAAATCGCGGTGGCCTGTCATAAATGGAAATATCAGTAACGAATATGTATGCAATTTGTGTGGGTGCGGTTAGTATGCTGCGTGTGAGTATGCATGGCTAAAAATAGCATTTAAATTCACTTTTGTTGTGTGACTACATGTCTATTGCTGTGATTTCTTTTATTGGGCAGAAAATAGCATAGATCGCTCATTACGTTTTAATTGATTGATATTTAATTATATTTTATTTTAATCACCCTTTATTTCGTGAACTTAATCACACCACAAAACCCAAGGAAACATTTTGTTACATTAAGTTACTTGATGTCTTATACCCCATAAATAAATATGTATTCATAAATTGAGCGTAATTATTCAATTTATAATATGTTTCTCGACACCATTTGCGTTATTGGCCATAGCGGTCTGACAGTGGTGTAGAACCTGTAATGAAGACATTAATTGATGAGGATATGTGACATGACGATGAATATGAGTGTATTGGCTGCGGCAACGACCATGCTGCTGGCTGCGGCGGCTCCGGCCAGTGCGCAAAACGTTGAAGTGGTTCAACAGCAAGTTCAGTACAGCTGTGGGGTGTTTAATCCAAACCCAGTGAATGCGACTTAT
>NZ_JBOFRH010000606.1:0-5992 GCF_051650925.1 Plesiomonas sp. | reverse complement strand
GGTCTGTTGCTGGCAGGATGCGGTGACAGTGATCAGCAGGATTTGGATCTCGTCTTACAAGATATCTACAGTGGCGTGCCGTTTGAGAAAATGACACCGCCAAAGGCACTCGAGCGCACCGGGCGTTTGCTATTTGTTGCTGCGCCGCTGCGTAACCCGTTTATGACGCCACAGATGGAAGTGGCAGGCGATCGTGGATTTGACTGCGCACAGCCCAATACAGAGCGCAAGAAAACCGCCTTAGAGCAGTACGGCTTGGAAAAACTTAAGTTTCGTGGAGTGATTGGCGATAAAGCCCAGTTGTGGGCATTGATCGAAACCCCTGATGCAGAGCTTGTCCGCATTGGTACCGGTGATTATATCGGGCTGAACTGGGGCAGCATCAATAAAGTGAGTGCATCGGCAATTGAGCTTAATGAAATGGTCAGTGATGGTCGTGGCTGCTGGCAGCAACGGCAGGTCGCGTTGGCGCTGGATACATCGCCTTTTGGTAGCTGATAAGTGACACAAAATACAGGATAAAAGAATGATGAAGGGAGCAGTTCGCAGTGTTGGGTATTGGCTAATGGTCGGTGCCTGTTTCAGCATCAGCGCTAGCGCGTGGGCCGCCACACTGGAAGATATTAAGCTGCGTCAGGAAGGCGATCGTTTGGCGGTAAATATGGTGTTTGACCAGCCGGTTGCTACCCCCGCACAGCAAAGAGATATGTTGGCCAATACGCTGGCACTGACGTTTTCCGGTGTTGATAAAAGCCGCGTAGGGAATACGGTTCGGGTTAATAATCCGCTACTGCGTGCTATTGGGGTTAAAGCCGCAAGCAATGGCACTCAACTGGCCTTTGATCTGGGCCGCCAAGCCCCGTATGAGATCAGAGCCGAAGGTAAAAGTTATGTGTTGCTGCTTGGTAAACCGGCCGGTAATGCCGCTCAATCTTTACAAAATAATCCGGCATTAAAACCCACTGGCAGTACGCTGCTGTCAATGGATTTTGTACCGCGCGGTGATGGTCAAGCTGAGCTAAATCTGAGTTTTGTGCAGCCGCCCGCTGATCTGGCTATTCGGCAGAGTAGTGGCCGTTTAGTGATAGATTTGCCCCGCACACAGCTCTCGGGTGATCCGTATAAAATGGATGTCAGCCGTAGAGGAACTGCCGTAAAAAATATCCGTAGTGAGAGTACGGGCCAGAGTACACGGCTCGTATTGGACCTGAAAGGGCCGGTGGATTACGATCAACAGCGTATCGGCCAGCAGGTAAAAGTGCAGATCCGGCGGGCTAACTCTGCGCGCGCCCAGACCAGTAATCCGGCGCAATACAGCAAACCTATCTCATTGAATTTCCAAAATGTACCGATTCGTACGGTACTGCAGGTGATTGCCGATTATAACCAGTTCAACTTGGTGACAACTGACAGTGTGCAGGGTGAGATCACCTTGCGTTTGGATAACGTACCTTGGCAGCAGGCGCTAGATATTATTTTGCGTGCTAAAGGGCTAGATAAGCGCATTGATGGCAATGTGTTGCTGGTGGCCCCGAGCGATGTCTTAATTGATCGTGAACGCCGTGAAATGGAAGCCGATGTGCAGGTTAATGATCTCAAACCGTTGCTTACCGAGTATATCGACATTAACTTTGCCAAAGCCTCTGATATTGCGGCCATGTTGACCGCGGCCAATGGCCGGATGCTCTCTAGCCGGGGATCTGTTTCTGTCGATGAGCGCACCAATACCTTGCTGGTACGTGATATTGATAACGTGCTTGATACCGTTCGCCAGATGGTCGCATCACTGGATAGGCCGGTCAGTCAGGTGCAAATTGAAGCGCGTATTGTCACCATTAACGATGAAAGCTTAGATGAACTTGGCGTTCGTTGGGGCATGCTTGCACCACAAGGTCAGGGCGATGTCGGGGCATCATTGGAAGGGTTATCTGACTCTACAACGCCGCTAACAACCGAAAACTTCCTGAACGTGAATATGCCTGCGTCAGCAGGTGCAGCCTCTATTGCCTTCCAAATTGCTAAAATTAACGGCAAATTGCTGGATTTAGAGCTATCAGCGTTAGAGCGTGAAAATAATGTGGAAGTGGTTGCCAGCCCGCGCTTACTGACTGCCAACAAAAAGCAGGCCAGTATCAAACAGGGTACTGAGTTGCCGTATGAAGTGGCCAGTTCCAGCGGTGCATCGACCATTGAATTTAAAGATGCGGTCCTCGGTTTGGATGTAACACCGCAGATTACGCCTAATGGCCAAATTATTTTAGATCTGAAAGTTAGCCAAAACTCACCGGGTAAAGTATATAAGATAGGGAGAGGAGAGGCAGTTTCAGTGGATAAGCAAGAGGTTGAAACACAAGTTCTGGTTGATGATGGCGAAACAGTTGTACTTGGCGGCGTATTCCAGCACACTACTATCAAAGGTGTAGATAAGGTACCGGTACTGGGTGATATTCCTGTCATGGGGCGTCTATTTAGACGTGATATGGATAAATCTGGCAAACGTGAGTTAGTGATTTTTGTTACGCCACGTGTCGTTCAAGGTAACATGAATCGTCCGGTAAGCACTGATCCTATCAGTGGTTAAACCTCTCTCCTTGATGATTGCTTTCGGAGATTGCAGCCGCAGTTTTCGAAAGCATGCCTTTATGCTGTTGCCAAACTAGCCCCACTCTTGAGATAATTTTCAGTCTGATCTCGTACTACGTTCTTATTGAGGATTCAGGTCATGTCTCGTCGTGGTGTTTTTTTTGACGGGGCGAGGTGTATTTAAACGTTGTTTTAAGCAAAAACCGAAAAACATGGCAGAGAAACGTAATATTTTCCTAATCGGCCCTATGGGTGCCGGTAAAAGTACTATCGGCAGATACCTTGCGCAGATGCTGAATATGGAATTCTTCGACTCCGATCAAGAAATTGAACGTCGTACCGGTGCAGATATTAGCTGGGTATTCGACGTTGAAGGTGAAGAAGGCTTTCGTGTTCGTGAAGAGAAAGTGATCAATGATCTGACTGAAAAGCAGGGCATTGTACTGGCGACTGGGGGTGGTTCTATCCAATCCCGTGAAACCCGTAACCGTCTTTCTGCGCGTGGTGTTGTTGTCTATTTAGAAACCACGATTGAAAAGCAATTAGCGCGGACACAACGCGATAAAAAGCGCCCGCTGTTGCAAGGTGATGTTGAGCCGCGTGAAGTGCTAGTTGATCTAGCCTCTGTACGTAATCCTCAGTATGAGGAAATTGCTGACATTACCATCCGCACCGATGATCAAGGCGCAAAAGTTGTTGCGACACAGATCATTGATATGTTGGAAAAGCAGTAAGTCATCAGGCAATAAACCATCAGGAAAGTTATGCCATGGAAAGGATTACCGTAGAACTCGCGGAGCGTAGCTACCCTATCACGATTCAAGCCGGACTGCTTACGCACCCGGCTTCTTTTCATCCATTGTCCTCCGGTGACAAGGTGATGGTCGTGACGAATGAGACACTCGCTCCGCTGTACCTGAGCTGCGTCACTGCAACATTAAAAACGTTGGGGTGTCAGGTCGATACACTGATACTGGCCGACGGTGAGCAATACAAATCACTGACGGTGCTGGATCAGGTGTTTTCGGCTCTGCTGCAGCACAATCACGGTCGGGATACGACCTTGATTGCGCTGGGAGGAGGAGTGATCGGTGACCTGACAGGCTTTGCCGCTGCCTGCTATCAGCGTGGTGTGGATTTTATCCAAATCCCAACGACGCTGTTGGCGCAAGTTGATTCGTCAGTAGGTGGTAAAACAGCGGTGAACCATCCGCTGGGCAAAAATATGATTGGTGCCTTTCATCAGCCCATCTCAGTGATTATTGATATTGAGAGTTTGCAAACCTTGCCGGAGCGAGAGTTTGCAGCCGGGCTGGCGGAAGTGATCAAGTACGGTGTCATTATTGATGCTGAATTTTTTCAGTGGCTTGAGTTGAACCTCGAGCGGGTTCAAGCGCTTGAGCCACAAGCAATAACCTACTGTATTCAGCGTTGCTGTGAGCTTAAAGCTCAGGTCGTGGCCGCTGATGAGACAGAGCAAGGGCAACGCGCATTACTCAATCTGGGTCACACCTTTGGCCATGCCATTGAAGCTGAAATGGGCTATGGGGTGTGGCTACACGGTGAAGCGGTAGCCGCAGGAATGATGATGGCAGCACAGACCGCAGTGAGGCTGGGTCAGTGTTCGGCCAGTGATGTTGCACGTTTACGTGCACTGTTATTGCGCGCAAAACTGCCGGTCAGCGGCCCAGCCAGTATGCCACCAGAGCGCTATATCCCCCATATGATGCGGGATAAAAAAGTACTGGCCGGTACACTGCGGCTGGTGTTGCCACAAGGTATTGGACAAGCCAATGTGGTCAGCGGCACTGAACCGCACCACGTATTGGCAGCAATTGGCGAATGCCGAGGTTAACAGACATGGAACATACGCCTTCCCGTTTTTGGGTTGAGCTTGATTCACAAACTCAGGTGCTTTCACGTACACGTTTTCTGAGCCGCTTTGGTTCGCCTTTTATTCATATCAGTGCTCCGCAGGGTGCCGGAAAAAGTTTTCTGGCCCAGCAGTTACTCGATGAACAAGATGCAGAGCGAGTGCGTACGGCGTTATTAGTCGGCCGACAGGGGCAATCTGATGCACTGGTACGGTCGTTGTTGGTGCACCAGTTGGTGGATAAAGCCGCGTATGATGATGCCATGTTATTGGCTGATTTTTTACCTGAATTGGCACGGGCTGATCGCCGTGATCTACTGATTATTGTTGATAATGCCGAACTGCTGTCTGAGTCGATGCTGATGGAGTTATGGCATCTGGCCGGTACCAGTAAGCAGCCGGATAATCGCCGTTGCGCCGTTATTTTGTTCGCACCGGCCGAGACATTGGCAGAACACATTAAAGCACTGCCAATGCAGGTGGGTGTTGTACCCATGACCATTGATATTCCTGCACTATCACGCGCAGAAGCACTGACATTGCTGAAAGCTGCGTTGGTGCGTGCTGGCCGCTCGACACAAGAGGCTGAGACGCTGCTCGGAACGGTACTACGTCCGGCGGCAATTTTGGCGAATGCTGAAAAACCGGCGGTTCCAGCACTTGATGATGAGCCGTTAGCTGTGCCGGTGGCGCGTCGTCATGATGAACCGCGTACCGCTTGGGGCATGATCTCACTGGGTGTGATTGTTGCGCTGGCAGTGGCTGCGGGTGGCTGGGTATGGTGGTCTGAGCACTCAGCGCCTGTTTCGTCAGGCTTTGTTGCCGGTGATCGCGCGCCGTCAGTTAGCAGTGATGCTGACAAGAATGCCACCGATCCAGCAGGCACAGTGGCACTGCCACAGGTTGAAGGTACGGCATTAAACCCGATCCCCGATGTTCAGGGGCGTTTGGGCCGCGGTGATGTTGCGCCGATTCAGACCGATGAAAAATTTCGCCTCAATGAACACAGCACGGTGACGCAGTTATCTACACCGGCTACCGCCGGTACCACCACGCAAGCCACCATTTTGCCGGAAAGTAGCAAACGTGTGGTATTACCGGGGAATGTGGTTGATGCGCTGTTGGCGGTGGAGAAAGCTGAAAATACAACGCAGCTAAATTCAAATGGTGCTGAGACCCCGAACGCGACATCTTCTGTACCGACAGAATTACTGCCAACCGCATTACCACCGCAAACCCGTGCTGTAGTCTCTGATGCTGACCGGGCTAGCGCGGCGAAAAACAGCAATTCGGCAGCGCATAAAGTATCGGTAAAATCAGAGACTGCCCGCAGTAAGAGCGCGACGGAGAAAAAAGCATCCGCAGCACATACAGCGACAGCCAAAAACAGGCAGGCAGCCTCTGGTAGCATGTCGGATAAAACCGAGATTGAAAAAATATCACCGAAGCATTACACGGTACAGTTATCAGGTTCACACTCATTTAGTGAGGCTTGGAAATTGGTGGAAAAAAGTGGCCGAGCGTCTACGCTAACTG
>NZ_JBOFRH010000605.1:0-1209 GCF_051650925.1 Plesiomonas sp. | reverse complement strand
CAATGAAGGGATACTGCTGTGTGGCCCCGTATTGTCAGTAATAGTGGAATCAACCCTGCGCTATTTATAACTACGTTGTCAAATAAAACAGCGTGTTATTTGGCAAATGCAGGTTTATGAGTCACAGCATACCACTGCCATTGCAGAAGCAAAAAATGATCTGCCGTTTTCTGCGATAGATTTTACCCACATGACAGGCCGTAAAAGCGGTGACCCGCGCGGCACATGCCATTTTAGTGATGAGACAATGAGTTGCAAACGCTGAATTGTTGTGCTCTATCTGTAATTTTTAGATCAAGAATGATGGGGTATTTTGGTGCTGAAAGGTTTTTGCGTGATTCATATCACTTTTTCTTGTAATTAAATTCCGAAGTGGTATTATTTTGAGCGTTGAGAAAAGCAACACAACAACATGCAACGCAACTTTAGAAAGCTTAAGGATTAAGCCCGTGTCTCACGCCTCCAAGGAACTGAGAACAAGTTAAAGGCGCCGCATTGGTCTTTAGTAACACTTGTTAATGAGGTGATTTATGCAAGGTATTTATTGCGATTTGTTCTGGAACCGTCGTGGTGTCTATACCGGACAACAGTTTGTTTATCCACGCGAGTTCGGCTACCGAATTTTCTGATTACCGGTTTCACTGCCCGGTAATGATGGCAACATTGAACGATTTTGTTCATCCCTATTGGTCTATCAGTGAATTATGATGGCCCACACCTGATTCCTAGGTATTTTTACCACCTTCCAGCGAAGGTGGTTTTTTTTGCCTGCAATTTACCAGTGCTGTAAAAAGCAGCAGTTGGCCGCACAATCCTTCAAAAGATTGCATATATCGCAGATTCTCTGCCTGAATCACTGGTTTTTGTCTGGTGTTGTCTCTATAATCGCGCCCCAACAGTTTTTAGCTCTTTTTTAGGTAAATTGGCAAACGTTTGCCACTGCATGCATACCAAGACCGATTTCACTAGGCTGTCGGGTTATCTGGCATTCTACTGAAATCGTTTTTATTCTTGATAACGTGTTACGTCCAACAAAATTGAAACGCAATGCCGCTGAGTACGGGTTGCGATCGGGGTTATCGCCATGACAGAAAAATATATCGTCAGCTGGGACATGCTGCAGATCCACGCCCGTAAATTGGCTCACCGTTTGCTGCCAGCCGAGCAGTGGAAAGGCATTATCGCGGTTAGCCGCGGTGGTCTGGTACC
>NZ_JBOFRH010000604.1:0-1116 GCF_051650925.1 Plesiomonas sp. | reverse complement strand
GCCAGCGCTTCCGGATTGAGGTTGGCGCCTTCAAACGGCTCAACATTGAAGCTCAGTTTCTGATCCGGCATCAACCAACCATCTTCATCCATCTTCAGCGTGACGGCCGCGATTTCCAGCAGCGCATCCGTCTGCGCATTAAATCCTGCGGTTTCCACATCAATAACCACCGGGAAATAGCCTCGGAAACGGGCGCTCAGACAATTCGGGTTAAGAGTTTTAGCCATGATTTCTCTTTGGTGCTGTACAGATCAGCGTGCGTGAAATAAAGAGAGCTTATTATTGCAATTTATGGCGCTTAACTAAAGTATTCCTTCCCGCGGTCGCTAATCACTATGATACGCAGGAGTTGCCACCGAATGATTAAAAAAGTTGTAGTTGCCGGTTTGATGCTAGTTAGCCCCTTTTTACGGGCTGAAAGGCAGTTTTTCGCCGGAATTGATGATTCTACCTGGGTGATGACGCAGGATACGCCGCTGGAATGCCGTTTAGAGCATCCGGTTCCGGGCTATGGCACCGGTGTGTTCAGCTCCCATGCCAGCAAGAAAATTAACCTCGATTTTGAACTGCAAATGTTCCGGCCGATGGCGGAAACCCGTCAGGCAACGCTGCTATCGTTACCTCCTCGCTGGATGCCAGGCACCAACGCCGGCACCATCAATACCTTAAAGCTGTTCAAGCAGTTTGATGGTTATGTGAATGGACAAGATGCATGGCGGATGTTGACCGAGCTAGAGCGTGGCCGTTTGCCAACCTTGAGCTACCGTGATTGGTACTACAACAACGAACGGGTGCAAGTGAGTCTGTCACCGGCGCACTTTAAAGGGCCATACAAGAAATATTTAGCCTGCGTGCAACGTTTGCTGCCGTACAGCTTTGATGATATTGCCTACACTGTGTTGCATTATCAGGCCAATAGCGAAAAGCTGACCTTTGATTCGCAGAAAAAGCTCGATCAAATTGCGCAGTATATCCGTCATATCAAGGATGTAGAGCTGGTATTGGTGGCCGCGCACAGTGATGATCGGGAAGTGGCCTCCAATTCAGAAGAGTTGGCGCGTAAGCGAGCTGAAAACATGCAGCACTATTTTGTGAAGCAGGGATTAAAGCCAGAGC
>NZ_JBOFRH010000603.1:0-1238 GCF_051650925.1 Plesiomonas sp. | reverse complement strand
GCACTACGCAAAGGCCAGGCCTCAGCATTTTATTATGGTGATCCCCTGGGCGAAATGCGCCTGGTAAGCAGAGTTTTTGAAATGTAAGGCCTTTGAATAAGACAAAAGGCTGCCTCATCGCTAACTTTGCAACAGTGCCAAAGTAAATCGTCAAACGCATCTCCCGGTGTAAACGCTGAACTAACCAATCACAGCGATGCCAAGCCGCTCCATGAGCAACGATGCCTGGTAGCTGTCTAACTTAACGCCTTGTAAATCAACACCCCGAATATCTAAGTCACCTAACTCCGAATTGGTCAGATCGCAATGTGTGAAGTTTGCTGCTCGCCAGTCGAAAGTCGAAAACTCGCCGCCGGAGAGATCTGAACCACTGAACGTCGCACCCAGTACCTGAGTCCCCATCCAGCGGTTTTCCCACAGCTCACACTTTTCCAACACGACTTTCGAAAAATTGGCGTAGCTTAGATTAGTATTAGTGATATATGCGCTGCAAAACCAGGTGCGCGTGGTGATCATATTCATAAAGCTTGCACCGCGGAAATCTGCGCCTTGTGCGCGGCAGTGGCGAATTTCAATGCCCAAGGCACTGACGTTGCGGAAATCTGCCATTGATAAATCACAGCTTTTGAAAATGGCATCTTTCAGCATTGCGCGACTAAAATTGCACCCTTTCTGACTTTCGCGATCATAGAACTGGCAGCCGATAAATTCAGTGCCGCTCAGGTCGGCACCTGAAAAATCGCAGTTAAAAAATGTACTATTTTCAACTTTCTCACCGGTGAAGCGATTTCTGTCAATTTTTTCGCCAACTAATGCCAGAGTCATATCTATGCCTGTGTTTTTATACAGTAATGACGCCATGGTAAACCTTATGACGTTATGCGTCAAACCCGCCAGTATGACACCTGCAAATGCGTATTAGATCTGGTGTTTCTTCAGCAAGGCACGTAGCTGATGATAAGTCAGACCCAGTAATTCAGCGGCTTTTTTCTGGTTAAATTTAGCCTGCTGTAAGCTGGTTTGTAGAAAGTCTTTCTCTTGCTGCTGCTGGAATTCACGCAGATCCAGCGTTTTTATCTTGTGCAATGTAACATCAGAGGGCACTGTTGCAAATAGTCGGTGGTGATAAACTTATCATCCCCTTTTGCTGATGGAGCTGCACATGAACCCATTCAAAGGCCGGCATTTTCAGCGTGACATCATTCTGTGGGCCGTACGCTGGTACTGCAAATACGGCA
>NZ_JBOFRH010000602.1:0-5946 GCF_051650925.1 Plesiomonas sp. | reverse complement strand
CCCCCCAATGCAGCAATGGCCGGAAAAACAGCTTTTTCTTTGCTGTTCAGCGCACCAACGAGCATTTCACGTTTAACTTCCAAACCGACTAACAGGAAAAATACGGCCATCAGACCGTCATTTATCCAGAGTAACAACGGCTTATTGATCAATAAGCTGCCAAATTGTACGACGACAGGGATAGCCAGAAACTGATCATAGATCCCTTCAAGGCTGGTATTGGCAAGCACGAGCGCCAGCGCTGAGGCGATAATCAGTAAGATGCCTCCAGCTGACTCCAGCCGTAAAAACTGACGAATCATATCGGTCATTGGGAACTCCAGTATTTCTATTTTTATGCAGTTACACAGCGCAAAATACGCCAGTTGTCTTATTTTCAGTGTAAAACAGAATGCAAACTCGATAAAATCGTTTCTATTGATGATTTACATCGAAAAAACCGAGCATTAAGTCTATTCGTTAACAGTTTTGTCTAAGGAATAGCTCAATTGCCGCGTTATTATCTGCCCGTCATCACAAATATGCGCTTAATCCCCTATTCACCCTGCTATTTTGAAGGTTTTTTCTGTTTTGAAATATATCTGTAATATTTCAACGTTAGGATTCTCTGCAATAAATCTGACATCAGAGATTCATTAATGCGCAAGATGCCTACTGAACAAAACACAACGACACCTTCGCCTCTGACTACATTATTATCTTGGTCGGCGCTGTTTATTGCTCTCTATTGCTTACTGCTCGCTGTTGCGATGGTCAGCGATGGTTTTAAATTGGCCGCCGGCGATCATGCCAAAGCGCTGTTTGAATTTGCCGAGCACCCACTGGCCGGTTTAATGGTGGGCTTGCTGGCAACCGCCCTGATCCAATCTTCAAGTACCGTGACATCTATCATTGTTGGTTTAGTTGCCGGTGGATTGCCGATTGCAACCGCAATTCCGATGATCATGGGTGCTAACATTGGTACTACTCTAACAAACACCTTAGTGAGCTTGGGGCATTTACGTTGTAACAACGAGTTTCGCCGTGCCTTTGCCAGCGCCACTATCCATGACTTTTTCAACCTGCTTGCGGTATTTATCTTCTTGCCACTCGAGATGGCCTTCGGGATCCTCGATAAGATCAGCAGTTGGTTAGTCGCACCGTTCTCCGCTTCCGGTAACCTCAATTTTGTAGGCTTTGATTTTATCAAACCACTGACCAAACCGGTTGTTGCCGCAACCAAATCTATGCTCGCTGATTTATCACCGACACTTGCTGGTACGATTATGGCACTGATGGGTATTGCACTGATTTTCTGTGCTATCACCGGGATGGGTAAGTTGCTCAAAGGGCTGATGGTTGGACGAGCAAAAGATCTGTTAAAGCACGCGATTGGCCGTGGCCCGCTGCACGGTATAGCCTCAGGTGCGACCGTTACCGTACTGGTACAGTCCTCTTCTACTACCACCAGCCTGATGGTACCGTTTGTTGGTAATGGCTTGCTGACGCTGCGTGAAGTCTATCCGTTTACGCTGGGCGCAAATATCGGTACCTGTATCACAGCACTGTTGGCCGCAACCGCCGTATCAGGCAACAACGCGCTGTTTGCCCTGCAGATTGCTCTGGTGCATTTAACCTTTAACGTACTGGCTGTCGGCTTGATTTATGGTGTGCCGTGGCTGCGGAATTTACCGGTTAAAGCGGCTGAAGGGCTAGCAAATCTGGCTATCAAAAACCGTTTAGCGGTACTCGGATATCTGGGTGGGGTGTTCTTTGTTTTACCGGGTATTCTGCTCGTTGCAACCCGCTAAACCACCTTCTACATCACAATAATCGGTATGTACTGCCATACTGAATCTCACAAACTAAAAAGGCGCTCTACTGAGCGCCTTTTTTGATCTCTTTATTTTTGAACAATCGATTTTTGAGTTATCAATTTTTAAATAATCGGTAGTACAAAAAACGATTAACCCCCTGTAAAGAGCAAATTAAATCGCGATAGGCGCTTTAATTGCCGGATACGGGTCATAACCGGTGATCTCAAAATCTTCAAATCGGTAATCAAAAATAGAAGCAGGCTTACGCGTTATTGTCAGTGTTGGCAGTGCCCGCGGGGTACGCGATAACTGCAACTCAGCCTGTTCAAGATGATTCATATAGAGGTGAGTATCACCGCCTGTCCAGACAAAATCACCCACATCGAGATCACACTGTTGAGCCAGCATATGGGTTAATAATGCATAACTGGCAATATTAAATGGCAGGCCTAAAAATACATCACAAGAGCGCTGATACAGCTGACATGAGAGCTTGCCATTGGCAACATAGAACTGAAACAGCGCATGGCACGGCATCAGAGCCATTTGATCAAGCTCACCCACATTCCATGCTGACACAATAATCCGGCGCGAGTTGGGATCTTGTTTTAGCTGCTCAACCACCGTACTCAGTTGATCTAAGGTACGGCCATCAGCACTTCCCCATGCACGCCACTGTTTTCCGTAAATCGGCCCTAAATTGCCCTGCTCATCAGCCCACTCATCCCAAATTTTGACATTGTGCTCATGCAGATACGCAACATTGGTATCCCCCTGCAAAAACCACAGCAGTTCATGGATAATCGAGCGCAGATGGCAACGTTTTGTGGTAACCAGCGGAAAACCCGCCGACAAATCAAAGCGCATCTGATGGCCAAAAATGGATTTAGTACCGGTTCCGGTACGATCTTCTTTCTCTGCCCCTTCAGCCAACACTTTGCGCATTAGATCATGATACTGTTGCATGTTATCCCCGTACTACTTGAATCGGATTACGGCGGTAAGCCCAAATAATTAATCCTACACCTGCCAACACCATCGGTACCGACAGCAACTGCCCCATGGTCAGCCAACCATCAAAAAAGCCAAGTTGAGCATCAGGTTCACGGAAAAATTCGCAGAAAATACGGAATAGCCCGTAAAAAACCAAGAACATGCCGGAAACACTGCCAGTTGGGCGCGGCTTATTTACAAATAAATTCAAGATAATAAACAGTACCAGACCTTCAAGTAAGGCTTCATAGATCTGAGAAGGATGACGTGGGAACGGGCCACCTTCAGGAAACACCATCGCCCAAGGCACATCAGTTACCCGGCCCCAGAGTTCACCGTTGATAAAGTTACCAATGCGACCAACCCCTAAACCAAACGGGATCAGCGGCGCAACAAAGTCAGCGACGGCAAACATTGGGCGGTGTGTGCGGTAAGCAAAAATACACATGGCGGTGATAACACCAATCAAACCACCGTGGAATGACATACCGCCTTCCCACACTTTAAACAGATACAGCGGATTGGCCAAAAACAGGTCAAAGTTATAAAACAGCACATAACCGATACGACCGCCTAAAAATACGCCAAAAAATCCGGCATACAGCAAGTTTTCAACATCATCTTTGGTCCAGCCGCTGTTTGCCTTCGCAGCACGGCGCGACCCCAGCCACAAAGCAAACACAAACCCCACCAGATACATTAGACCATACCAGCGCAACGCCAGCGGCCCTATCTGAAAAATAACAGGGTCAATATGCGGAAAAGTCAGATAGCTACTGTTTATCATCGGTCAGTTACCACAACATGTTTAATGCAACAAATATCAGAAGAACGGCAAACCCTTTTTTCAAGGTCGGCACGGGTAAACGGCTGACTAAATTAGCGCCAACCTTGGATGTTTGTATTGATGTTAGCGTGATGCAAAGCAGTGCAGGCAGATAGACATAACCTAAACTGTAGGCCGGTAAATCACTCTCATGCAGCCCGCTAAGAATCAGTGTCAGAGAACCACCAACCCCCAGCATCATACCGCATACCGCAGAAACGCCAATGGCAGTACGCATCGGCACTGAATGCCAGTTCAGATAAGGCACAGTCAAACTACCGCCACCAATCCCCGCAAGGCTGGAGAAAACACCAATCAGTGAGCCAGCAGTAAACAGTTTTCCCCCCGACGGTAACGGGTGTGCTGATGCTGCTTTGACCGACCATGCCATTTGAAGTGCCAAAATGAGCACCAGTACGCCAAAAACTTTGCCTATCATAGCCGAGGGGATCAAGGTAATGGCATGCGCACCGATCACCGCACCGATAATGCCGCCGGGGATCATCGCTTTTACAATTTTCCAGTCAACATTACCCAGTTGATGATGCCGCCACGACGAGGAGACACCGGTCAGAACAATCGAGGCCAGAGATGTACCCAGCGCTATCGGCATTAGATGCTGGGGTAAGACTCCAGCTTTAGGCAGCAAAAAAGCCAGTGCGGGGACAATAATCAACCCGCCACCAATACCCAATAAACCGGCCAGAATGCCGACAACAGCCCCGAGTAACAGGCAGGCAATAACAAACAGCAACATGGATAGCCTCAACTTACACAAAAGTAGCAATGTGTAATAAAAAGAGTGCCAGCATTATAGCTAAGTGCTACCACAGCCAGAGATCAACACATTGCAACCCAAACAGGGTATATAGCATACCGAGAGATATCGCACAGGCCTATCAATAATCAGCATAACCGACTAATTTCAAGGTAACTACAGTGCTAGACACTGGCCGGTAGCGGGCTATCTATGGTTATCTAAATAATCGGTTGTATCCGTCAATTGTTATCTCGCGCATCATACGCGCTGGGGTATCAGTAAAATGAATTTCCACCACGGATAAAGCTGCCCAGCCCGCGTCGCTCCATAAATGCGGCCGTTAAATGCCGCACCTCAGTTGTCACTCGGGCACTGAGCGCGCGTTCGGCCAGTATTTGCAGATCATCGAGAGTCACCGCACGCAGCAGATATTTAATACGCGCCACATTGCGCCCGTTCATACTTAAGTGCCGATAGCCCATTCCGACCAGCAGCAGTGCCCCTACCGGATCACCAGCCAGCTCCCCGCACAAACTGACCGGCAAATTAAACTGCTGCCCTTCTGTGCTGATCTGTTTAAGCGCCCGCAATACTGCCGGATGCAGTGAGTCAAAAATATCGGCAACCCGTGCATTATTACGATCAACTGCCAGCAGGTACTGGGTAAGATCATTTGATCCTACCGAGATAAAATCAATTTTACCGGGCAAAAATTGCAACTGATACAACATTGACGGCACTTCAACCATGATACCGACTTTCGGCATTTTCAGTATCAGCCCCTGCGCCTGTACCTGCTCGGCCACTTCACGAAAGGCGCGATCAATCAGTAGCCTAGCTTCATCAACTTCACCCACCCCTGAGATCATCGGCAGCATAATCGAGAGATTATCGTGCCCAACACTGGCGCGCAGCATCGCTCTAATTTGAGCAATAAAGATATCGGGGTGATCGAGTGTCAGGCGGATCCCGCGCCAGCCCAAAAACGGATTATCTTCATGGATCGGAAGATAAGGCAGTGGTTTATCCCCCCCAACATCCAGCGTTCGCATAACGACCGGCTTATTCGGGTAACTTTGTAAAATCAGCTGATACAGTGCAACTTGTTCATCTTCTGAAGGAAAACTACCATGCAACAGGAACGGCACTTCAGTGCGGTATAACCCAACACCGTCTACCCCTTGATTCACAGCAATATGGCAGTCGGCGCTTAATCCGGCATTAAGTAAAATCTCAACCCGTTGACCGCACGCCGTTTGCGCGTGTTTATCCAGATCTACGGCAACACGTTCATCCAGCTCACGCTCTTCGAGGATCAAACGCTGATACTCGGTACGAATAGCATTTTCTGGATCAACGATCACACTGCCACGATAGCCATCAACAATCAGCTCGCGCCGCTCAAGCTGGTCGGGTTCAATATCAACCCCCATCACCGTAGGTACACCAAGCGCACGCGCTAAAATAGCCGCATGTGAGTTAGCTGCGCCATCGCGCACAATAATGCCAACCATTTTTTCACGTGGTAATTCAGCAATCAGTGTGGCCGTCAGCTCGTCAGTCACCAAAAT
>NZ_JBOFRH010000601.1:0-3194 GCF_051650925.1 Plesiomonas sp. | reverse complement strand
GTGGTCAATGCTTTGCTCTCTTTAAATATGCATAAAGTAATTTATTATTATCTTGTATTTAAATGGGATCACAATACATACATGTCACATAATCATCATGTGCAATAATTACGGGTGTTATTTCAACGGAATAGGCATGTCAGCATTGTTGCATATTAATTTAGTAGTTTAATGGTATATCTGTCATTTATTTATGCCTATTCTTTTGTAGTGATGATTGGCGCGACAAATATTTGGCTTGATGTGATTATTTCGTTTTAATTCTTCGCTTATTTATAGTTTTCACATGAAAATAAACGTGCTGATATTAAACTGTATGAATAACGAGTTTTTGTTATAAAAATAAGTGCTCTTTTAGCTCTTGATTAAAGTAGGGCGATGTAAATATTAGAAACGCAGTTTTTTTGGAATGGAATACAGAGTCTAAAACAGATGTTTGGGCAGCATAACGCTGCCCGAATTGTGGGTTTGGCCATGAAATTACAAGAAGGTTTCAACCAGCAGAAACCCGACTGCACTTGCGGTTGAAACACCAATTAACCCCGGCAAAATAAAACTGTGGTTAATAATAAACTTACCGATACGGGTTGTACCAGAGCGGTCAAAACCGATACAGGCCAGATCACTTGGGTAGGTTGGCAACACAAAATAGCCATAACAGGCTGGGAAAAATGCGACGATCATTTTCGGATCAACACCCAGTGCCAAGCCCATTGGAGCGATAGCGGTCAGTGCGGCGGCCTGACTATTAACCAGCTTTGACACTAAAAAAAGTACCAGCGCATAAGTCCATGGGTGGGCAACCACAACATCGGCCAAACTCTCTTTAAGTAAAACCATGTGTGCTTGGAAAAAGGTATCACTCATCCATGCCACACCAAATACAGAAAATATGGCAACCATACCTGCTTTAAATACGGCACTGTTTGCTATTTCACCCGGTTTAACTTTGCACAGCATTAAGATCAGTGCACCGGCAATCAGCATCATCATCTGAATGGCGATGTTCATTGATAGCATTTTGGTTTTGCCATCACCCAGATCAAACACCGGGCGTAGCTGATCAAATGCACCAAGCAGTACCACAACACCAATGGCAGCAAAGAAAATAGCCGTTGCCCAGTAAGACTCTTTCGGGAATGACTCATTAAGCAGTGTGCTGCTACCGCCATAGATATACTCACGCTGCTTAGGATCTTTCAGTCTGGCCTGAAATTCAGGATCATCATCGAGATCTTTACCACGACGCAGACTCCACAGCGCTGCAACCAGCACGCCACACAATGATGCCGGAATCGAAATTGCCAGCAGTGTCAGCATACTGATGGCTTCGCCAACACCCTGTTTCGCTGCAAGAATAGAGAGCAGTGAGACAACCGCCACCGATACCGGTGAGGCACAGATCGCCATTTGTGAGGCCACTGATGCCACCGCCATTGGGCGTTCCGGTCGGATATTCTTCTTAATGGCGATATCCGAAATGATCGGGAACATGGTGTAGACCACATGCCCAGTGCCACACAGGAAAGTCAGTGTCCATGTCGTGAGCGGTGCAAGAATAGTGATGTATTGTGGATGGCGACGCAGCAGACGCTCTGCATATTGCATTAGAACATTAAGCCCACCTGCCGTTTGCAGTACAGAAGCACAACCAATAACGGCAAGAATTGTCAGCATAACGCTGACCGGAGGCTCACCCGGCATTAAGCCAAAGACAAAACTAAGTATAAATAACCCGATACCACTGATTAAACCTAAGCCCATTCCGCCAAATCGGGTACCAACTAATAAACACAATAGAACAACCGCAAATTGTAACGCAATCATAAAGCCAATCCCTGATTATGAGTTTTATATAACATTGATATTAAACTAATTTAATTATTATCCCTTTGCAGAGATAAAACAGCGGATGCGATCACCGAACACTGAATAGGAAGGTGATACAGGTTCGATTCTTGATAATCGGTTTACATCAAACAGAGTGTGACTTTCTTTGCATTTCCATTCGATTGTAATCTTAAGTTTACGGAATAAGGCTTTGTAATTGGTGTTAGTAATCTTTTCGTTACGAAAATGGATTGAAAAGTTTACGTATATTGGTATTGTGAATGGAAGCACACTTTAGCCTGTGCTGATACGATTGAGAGCTCGGAAATGGCCGTATTGCCTCATGTTGTAATACCAAAGACCAAGGATGATAAAAATGCAGCGAGATCACGTAAATAATGTTCATATCAGCGCCGAACAGGTGATGATTACCCCTGATGCACTAAAAGAGAAATTACCGGCCAGTGAACAGGTTTTGAATCACATTGCCGCATCACGCCAGACAATTGCTGATATTATTCACCACCGTGATCCGCGTTTACTGGTGGTTTGCGGGCCCTGTTCGATTCACGATACCGATGCCGCGCTTGAGTATGCTCGCCGTTTACAAGTGCTTTCCAACCAATTGTGTGATCACCTCTATATTGTGATGCGGGTCTATTTTGAAAAACCACGTACCACAGTGGGTTGGAAAGGGCTTATTAACGACCCTTATATGGATGGCTCTTTTGATGTTGAAGCTGGGTTGCACATTGCCCGATCACTGCTGATTGATTTAAATGAAATGGGCATGCCGCTGGCCACTGAAGCCCTTGACCCGATCAGCCCGCAATATATCGGCGATCTGTTCAGTTGGTCAGCAATTGGTGCACGAACAACAGAATCACAAACCCACCGAGAGATGGCTTCAGGGTTATCCATGCCCGTTGGTTTTAAAAATGGTACTGATGGTAGTCTGAGTACCGCGATTAATGCGATGAAAGCGGCATCTATGTCGCACCGTTTTATGGGAATTAATCAGGCCGGTCAGGTTGCGTTGTTACAAACACAGGGCAACCCTGATGGGCACGTTATTTTACGCGGCGGAAAAAAACCGAACTATTCGGCAGAAGATATTGCTTTGTGTCAGGCTGAAATGGCCAAAGCAGGTTTACCAAGTGCGCTAATGGTTGATTGTAGCCACAGCAATTCAAATAAAGATTATCGCCGTCAGCCGGCGGTTGCCGATGAAGTTGTTGCCCAAATTCAAGCCGGTAACCGTGCAATTATTGGTATCATGCTGGAAAGTCATTTACAGGCGGGTAACCAGTCAGCAGAACAACCACGTGATCAGATGGCCTACGGTGTCTCGGTCACCGATGCCT
>NZ_JBOFRH010000600.1:0-1890 GCF_051650925.1 Plesiomonas sp. | reverse complement strand
TGCCGCTAATGCTCATTAACCGTAATGTAAACGCGCGGTTTGTCACTTATCATCAATCGGTGCAATGTTTCGCTTCAAGACTTTCTCAAGATGGCGACCTTTTATCTTGATCACTTGCAAAGTCATGGCATTGTATTTCACTTTGATCAGGTTGTTTTCTGCACTGAGCAGCTTTAATTCATACTCCCAGATATCATCATCTTCATCTAACTCCACCTCGATAATCCGGCCATAGAAATCTTTCTCAACCTGAGCCAGCAATGCACTATATGGTTGTATCAGCCCTGCTTGAGTTGCTGCCAGTGCGGTATCTTGCACGTCATCATCAAACTCTAGTGGCGGAGGGGCATGATAAGGCGGTAACAGATCAGCCTGTGCCTGCATCGGCATAGCAAAGCTTAACGTCACTGCCAGCAATAGCGCCTGTAATATCGCTAATAGTTGTGCTGATAATTCAGTGTGCTTCATGAAATGACTCATCTGATCCGTAACAGCCGGTAGCGGCAAGGTTTCCTGATATTTTCCGTTATATACAGGATCACTTATACAGAAAATAACATGCACCATTACCGCTCTGTTTTTACCCGTTATAACCGTATTACCGATTACAGCAGTTGAATACGTTTAGCTTCAAGTTCTGACTTAGTGATACCGGTTTCATATTCCCCGTACAAGCGCACTTTGGTTTTCTCGGTAACGCCTTGTGGCATGACGACATCATGGTCAATTTCCACAGTAATCTGCTGTTTTCCATCACTAAATGTGTAGTGTTTGGCATCAACCTGACTGGTTAAATAGCCATCCATCACGACATTATGGTCTTTAAACGGCGTTTTCATTGCCTGTAATTCTGCAATAGTGGTGGTTTTCACCGGCCCCTGATAAGCATTTTGGCTGACTGCCGCTGGAATATTAGTTGTGTGGTGATCGGCAGCCATTGCAGAAGCAGAGGTCAGCAGTAATACAGCGGTAACGATAGCAACAGGTTTCATGGTGTACTCCTCAAGTAGTTGATAGGAGTATTAAACACCTTGTTGCCTTAATCTGAGCTGAGGAATTTATTCATATTCCGTTCATTTTTGTAAATGAATTCGTCATTGCTGCTCGCTATTAGGCTTAAAGATCTGCCATTCTAGCGGGCTGTTATTAAACTCTGGTTTTTGTTTGATACAGCGCATTACGTTATTTCCAACATCCAGCAATGCACCTTCTGAGTAACGCTGGTCAGCATAATAGCAGGCAGAACCTTGCATTAACGCTCCACTGTCAATATTGAGCTTGATACGGTCAGAGTTTCCCCAGCGTGTTGTGCTGGTGTTGGCTTCGGTTGTTGACGTCAGTGAGTCAGCATCTGCTGCAATCAGGTTATTTGAGAGCATTTGATTGCGGTTTCCGGTGCTAAATACCGTACTATTTTGCATTCCCTGCACACCGGTTGTTACAACGTCTGCATAGGTTGTACTACTGAATCCACCGCCAAGCAGTATGCAATAACAAGCCACCCGCCACCCACGTGTGCCAATAACATGCCGGAATAAAAACAGGGGTAATTTTCGCCATATCTGTAACTGTGCTAACGGTTCAGAGCGCAAAATCTGAGACATAAAAACTCCTTTTCATGAGATACTTTTCATCGTGTATTTTCATAAGATCGAAGACAAAGCATCAGCCCTGACTCTTTTTACCTGCCGTACTGCGTTTGGCGGGTGTTTTTTTGCTGCGGCTACTGGCCACCGTACTCTGCGCTGTTTTTTTAGTGCTCGCACGTTTTACTGTACCCGTGCGTTTACGAGAGTGTGTTGTGTTTTCTGCCACCGCAGATTGCATTTGTTGGATACCGCTTAGTGCCTGTGGTGTACGTGACTGTCTAGCCTTTTCAATGAGTTGCTG
>NZ_JBOFRH010000599.1:0-1106 GCF_051650925.1 Plesiomonas sp. | reverse complement strand
AAAAATCCCTGTTAACAATTAACTGATAATCCGCACAGATCGATAAACAGTTTATTGATAAATAATGATATTTTATAAAATATTGCAGCCAGTAGCAGACAGATCGGCTAAACTTGACATATATCAAGCAAATTTACGTTATTTCAACTAGTCTGACATAGCCCATTGTTATAAGGCTGTTACATAGATAGAATATTGCGCACCTAGAAGGTATCCTGCCATTAAGAGTCATTGACGACATCTGCGGTGTTACGGCGAGCATCAGTGCCGCATCGCTCCTAAGGAAGGCGCAAGCAGTTGAATTCTACGTTAATTCCTGTGCATTGATTCGTAAACACTTACCGATAAAATATGTTAAGTTTTAATGCACAACATTGCACAACAAGATTCATATTTTTGGTATTGTCTTAGGTAGCATACATGCAAACCCCGCACATTTTGATCGTCGAAGACGAGCTGGTCACTCGCAACACTCTGAAAAGTATTTTTGAGGCCGAAGGCTATATCGTTCACGAAGCCAACGACGGCACCGAAATGCATCAGATGCTGTCTGACCACGATATCAGCCTGGTCATTATGGATATCAACCTGCCGGGCAAAAATGGCTTACTGCTGGCGCGCGAACTGCGTGAGCAGGCCAATATCGCACTGATGTTCCTGACCGGACGTGATAATGAAGTCGATAAGATTCTGGGTCTGGAAATCGGCGCTGATGACTACATCACCAAGCCATTTAACCCACGCGAGTTAACTATTCGTGCCCGTAACCTGCTGTCTCGTACCATGAACATCGGTGGTGGCAGCGAAGAGCGTCGTCTGGTGGAAGAGTACTGCTTTAACGGCTGGACTCTGGACATCAACAGCCGTTCTCTGGTTAGCCCGGCTGGCGAGCAGTTCAAACTGCCACGCAGTGAATTCCGTGCCATGCTGCACTTCTGTGAAAACCCGGGCAAGATTCAGTCGCGTGCCGAGCTGCTGAAGAAAATGACCGGTCGTGAACTGAAGCCGCATGATCGCACCGTTGACGTAACTATCCGCCGTATTCGTAAGCACTTCGAATCCGTGGCAGATACGCCGGAAATCATTGCCACCATTCACGGTGAAGG
>NZ_JBOFRH010000598.1:0-13341 GCF_051650925.1 Plesiomonas sp. | reverse complement strand
CCATCAGTGGCCTCTATCTTGGCTGGCCAATCACGATTTCAGGCTTATTTATTGTGCTACTGTTTGGATATAATCTTTATAAGCGAAGTAAACCTGATTGCGGCTGTGGATGTGGCAGCGAATAAAGTAAAACAGAAATATGTGCTATTTCTCCATAATGCGCGGCATATAATAAATAGTGCTGGAAGAAATATGCCCTAAAATCTATAATTCACGCACAAGGGGAGTAACTTCATTGCTGGGCTATCGTCATTACGGTGTTTTATTGCACCCGGTACTCAGGCAACATATGTTGTAAGTGAGACCTTGCCGTAAGGCAAAGTCTATCCTAAAAAAAGATGACCAAGCCTTACGGACTTGGTTTTTTTGTTTTTAGGAGTTTACTAATATGGAAAGTATCGGCAATAGTTGGATGTGGATAGCATTCTTCGTGCTGGTTATCGGGTTACTGCTCGTTGATCTTCTCGTCCTCAAAGGTGGTAAAAACCACAAAGTATCGTTAAAAGAAGCGGCTATCTGGTCTGTGATCTGGATATCTGTTGCGATGCTGTTCAACCTCGGCATTTGGTATTACCTTGATCTTAATCTGGGTCGGGAAATTGCAAACCAAAAATCACTCGAATTTTTAACCGGTTACGTGATCGAAAAAGCCCTTGCGGTTGATAACGTTTTCGTCTGGCTGATGATTTTTGGCTACTTTGCTATCCCTGCCGAATTACAACGTCGTGTACTGCTCTACGGTGTACTGGGCGCTATCATTTTACGTACCGGTATGATTTTTGCCGGCAGCTGGTTAATCACTCAATTCCACTGGATCCTCTATCTGTTCGGTGCATTTTTGGTACTTACCGGTATTAAAATGCTCAAAAGCAGCGATGATGAAGGGAATTTTGATAAAAACCCGTTACTCGTATGGGTTAAGAAAAACTTCTCAGTAACACACGAACTTGATGGTGAAAACTTCTTTACCGTACGTAACGGTGTACGCTTTGCCACCCCAATGTTTTTAGCCTTAATACTGGTTGAAATCAGTGATGTGATCTTTGCGGTAGACAGTATTCCGGCTATTTTTGCCGTAACCACAGACCCTTTCATTGTCTTAACCTCAAATATCTTTGCCATTATGGGGTTGCGTGCAATGTACTTCTTATTGGCTGACTTTGCCGATCGGTTTGCCCTGTTGAAATACGGTTTAGCTATCATTCTGGTCTTTATCGGTACAAAAATGCTGATTATTGAGTGGATAAAGCTTCCGGTATTACTGTCATTGGGTATTGTGGCCGCAATTTTAGCCATATCGGTTATTGCCAGCTTGGTTTACAGTGCGCGTGAAGGAAAAGCTAAAGAGTAATAGACTACTATTAGCACGTGTAGCACGTAGTTAATAACAAATACGTTAACCACGTTTATACCCCTAACACCTGCATAATAAAAATCCCCGTTGATTGAATCAACGGGGATTTTTTATCTCTGATGAGTGATCACTCAATATCAAATCATGCCATACAATGAGATTTATATTAAACAATAGCGGCTATCATCCTATTAGAACAGGCCATTATTGTCGTCATCGTCATCAAAAAAGTCATTGTCATCATCATTACTGCTGTTATCCAAAAAACCATTATCATCTTGTGGATCAACAATATCATTATCCAAACCAAACGGATTATCATTATCCGTATTGCTCATTGCGGTTAATGCATCGGAGTTAGCCAGAAAGTCATTCGAATCATCAGACGTTAACCCAGCGGTATTTGCCGGATCAATAAAGTTATTCGTGATATTTTCAACAACAGGTTGCGGGTCAATATTCATCGCATTCATTCCCTCATCACGTGAAGAGAACAAACCACTTAGCGCATCTGAAATCAAATTCCCAGCCACAACACCGGTTGTCATTGCCGCTGCGGTTTTCATAAAACCACCAAACATAGAGGGTTGATATTGCGGAGCAGGTTGTTCAACAACCGGTGTTGCCCCACGCATTCTCTCCATCATTCCCTGTTCACGATATGCTTTTAATTGCTCTTCAAGGTAGGCCACCTTACTCTTAGCTTCTGTTAACGCCACTTCTTGTAAAATATTACTCTGTGTTAAGCGATACAAAGCATCAGGCTGCATTGCAATCTGCTCACTGATTAATGCTTCTGCTGCAGGGTCTTTACGGCTCAATGTATGATTACGTAAACGATCAGCTACACCCTCAATCATGTTCTGTTCTTGCGGTGTCATACCCTATACTCCAACAGTTTCATCATCACCAAAACTGCTGATAGTAGTACTGCTAAACGAAAAAAAACGCCACTGATCAGTGGCGTTTTACATAACTTATTACTCTTTAGGATCAGTTATCCTCGTGCATTCTACGAAGCGGCTTCCTCTTCACTGCGGAATACATCCATATCCGTTTGCCCTAGCACTCGGCTTGAGACCATACCGGCTGTCATTGCACCATTTACGTTCAAAGCCGTTCTTGCCATATCAATCAATGGTTCAATGGAAATCAAAAAACCAGCCAATGCAATTGGTAAATTCATGGTTGAAAGTACAATGATTGCAGCAAAGGTTGCACCACCGCCTACACCGGCCACACCAAACGAACTTAACGTCACTACCGCAATCAGAGTAGCAAGAAAAGAAGGGTCTAATGGGTTAATACCCACAGTAGGTGCAATCATCACCGCCAGCATTGCCGGATAAATACCGGCACACCCATTTTGTCCAATGGTTGCACCAAATGATGCAGCAAAATTTGCAATGGTAGAGGGCACGCCTAACTTATCAATTTGCGCTTCTACATTCAGCGGAATAGTTGCCGCACTTGAACGCGAGGTGAAAGCAAAGGTCAGTACTGGCAACACTTTACGGTAATAACGGAACGGGTTAACCCCAGCAAAAAACAGGAAAATACCGTGCACAACAAACATCAAGCCAATAGCCACATATGATGCAACCATAAAGCCCAATAAATTAATAATATCGTGCATATTAGATGTTGCCACTACCTTGGTCATCAACGCCATAACACCATAAGGCGTTAATCGGATCACCATACGCACTAAGCGCATAATCAGTGTTTGCAATGTATCAATAGCAGCAGTGATTTTTTCGCCCACTTCTGGCTTTTCAGCCTTCAGTTTCAGGGTAGCAACACCTAAAAATGCCGAGAATACAACAACACTGATAATTGAGGTCGAACGAGCACCGGCTAAATCAGCAAACGGATTAGTCGGAATAAAAGAGACTAGCATTTGCGGGAACGTTAAGCTGGCAATCTCACTGCTTTTTGAGATCATCATTTCGCCACGAGCCAGTTCACGTGCTCCCTGAGTCAGCCCTTCTGCTGATAAACCAAAGACTTCTGTCACACCAATACCAATTGCAGCCGCAATTGCGGTGGTCAGCATTAGCATCAGTAATACTGAAAAACTGATCCGCCCTAATGAACTGGCATCACTCAGTTTAGTCACTGCAGATAGAATAGAGACAAAAACCAAAGGCATAACAATCATTTGCAATAGGTTAACATAGCCATTACCGGCAATATTTAACCAATCTAGCGTCTCTTTAACAACAGAGTCTGTATGGTGGAAGAAAAACTGTAATAACGAACCAAAGCCGATACCCACCACAAGGCCCACAAATACGGCTCTTGAAAGACTGATACCACTACGTTGATAGCGCGCCAGCAGCAAAGCTGCCACTAAAAAAATGGCAATATTACCTAATACAACAAAACTCATACCACCCTCAATACAGGATTAACCTGATTTTTTATTTATAATAAAATAATCACATGGCTATCATCGCTGAACATAAAACAAATGGAAAGTTCATTAATTTCAATGCATATCTAAAAAAAGCATAAAGGAAATTACGATGATTGCACTCAGTAAAAAAGAGCGGTTTTTTTATTTTAGATAGAGATCACGCCAGATAATGCTTTACACATGTATGTACACCTGCAATGGCTTATTACCTGTATTAGGTAAAGGTTTACTGACACTTGCTAAACAAAAAAGCCCACAAGCATTCATCACTTATGGGCTTTCTCTAAGCAAAAATAAGCATAATCAAAACGTGATGCCGGTGCACATTACGTTTTTATCCACCCAGTGAATCTAAACGCGATTTTGCCATCTTTGCTGATGAAGATGTGGGGTAAGATTTAACGATCTGCTGGAACAGTGTTTTTGCCGCAGCCGTATCACCTTTTTCTTGTGCGATAACCCCTAGCTTAAGCATGGCATCGGCACGCTTAGGTGATTTAGGGTAATCTTTCACTACCGTAGCAAATTGCTGTAGTGCTTCATCTTTACGCTTCTGGTTAAACAATAACTGCCCTAACCAGTAATGAGCATTTGGGCGATAAACTGATTTTGGATATTGGCTGATAAACGCCTGAAATGCAGTAATCGCTTTATCATACTGCTTATCACGCAGGACTAACTGTACTGCTGCATCATAAGCTTGATTTTCGGTGGCATTATCACTAACAACCGTGTCAGCTTTTGCCGTTTCAGGACTCGTAGAAGTCGCGCCCGCGCCTGCCGGTGCAGAGCTCGCTGAAGCAGATGCTGAGGCCGCTGATTTTGCCTGAGCTGAAACATTATCAAGCTCTTGATAAAGTTGACGCTGACGCTCAATAGCTTGATTTAATTGATACTCACTGCGCTCAACAGAACCACGTAATTGATCCATTTCGCCTTGCAGAGACATCAACTGCTGCTGTGTATCTGTCAGTAACTGGTTACGCGCTTCCATAGTGCGTTCGAGGCGAGTAACCCGATCTTCTAGAGATCCGGTTCCCGCCTCGTAGACTGGAGCTTGCGCTGTAGCCGTGTTTGACACGGCTACAAGTACCAGTAACGACAGACTCGCAAGCGATCTGTAGTTACGGTTCATGCAATATCCTTATTAGTAAACCAGCACTGCGCGACGGTTTTTCGCGTATGCATCTTCAGTGTGGCCCAGAACTGCTGGCTTCTCTTTACCGTAAGAAACGATAGAAACTTGCTCAGCATTCACACCACGACCTTGCAGATACATTTTAACTGCGCTAGCACGACGCTCGCCCAGTGCAATGTTGTACTCAGGTGTGCCGCGCTCATCCGCATGGCCTTCAACAACCACTTTGTAAGATGGGTTATCACGCAGGAAAGTTGCGTGTGCATCAAGCATTTGAGCGAACTCTGGCTGAATATCGTACTTATCGAAGCCGAAGTAAACGATGTTATTCTGCTGAAGTTCTTGCATCATCATACGTGCTTGCTCTTCTGCAGACATGCTGCCGTTACCCGCACCATTGTTTTCAGATGTGATGACTTGATCAGCATTATCATTGCTTTTATTTGAGCTACATGCAGCAACAGCCATTACAGGCAGAACTAACATCAGTCCCTTCAACACTTTATTCAGTTGCATTTATTATATCCTTTAATTTAATTATCTTTGCTTCATCACAGATACGGCGACCAGGCAGGGAATTTGACCTGCCCATCAGTTGCCGGAACACGCGCTTTGAAACGTCCATCCGTTGACACTAAATTCAATACTCTGCCCAGACCTTGTGTTGCGCCATAAATAAGCATGGTACCGTTAGGAGAAACGCTCGGAGTTTCATCAAGAAATGTATTGGTCAGAACTTCAACAGCTCCGGTATCCAGATCTTGTTTTGCGATATTTTGCCCTTTTCCTGCGGAACTCACCATATACAGTGCTTTTCCATCAGGAGATATTTCACCATTTTGATTCTGTGCGCCTTCCCAAGTCAAGCGCTCAACAGCACCTGAACCCAAATTTAATTTATAAATTTGTGGGCGACCACCACGGTCAGAGGTAAAGGCAATTGACTGGCTATCCGGATACCACGATGGTTCAGTATCATTAAAGCGGCCTTCCGTCACTCGGCGAATTTGGCCTGATGCCACATCCATAACATACAGTTTCAAGCTACCATCTTTTGACAGCGCAAATGCCATCTTAGAGCCATCTGGCGAGAATGATGGTGCACCGTTATGACGCGGGAACGAGGTTAAAACTTTACGCTGTGATGTGCTTAAATCTTGCAGCATCAGCTGGGAGCGACGGTTTTCAAATGTAACGTATGCCAGTTTGCGTCCGTCTTTTGTCCACGCAGGAGACATGATAGGTTCCGGTGAACGGTGCACAACGAACTGGTTAAAACCATCGTAGTCAGAAACACGTAGCTCATACGGATAGCGGCCACCGTTTGTTTGTACTACATAGGCAATACGTGTTCTGAACGCACCTTTAATGCCGGTTAAGCGCTCAAATACCATATCACTGACGGTATGTGAGGCATAACGTACCCACTGTTTGGTAACACGGTATTGGTTACTTTCAAGTACCGTACCCGGTGAGCCTGCTGTATCAACCAGTTGATATGAAATCAGATAGTTTCCATCGGCTCCAGCCTGAATTTGGCCAATAACAATGGCATCAATACCCATTGCTGACCACAGTGCCGGATTGACTTCCGATGCACTGCTCGGCTGTTGAGGCATGCGTGCTGGCGGAATAGGATTGAACTTACCGCTGTTTCGTAAATCAGCCGCGACAATTTCAGCAACGTTATCCGGTGGATTACCGCTGCCTGTCCATTTAAATGGTACAACGGCAATCGGACGTGCGGTATCTACGCCCTGATCAATAACAATGCGAACTTCTGCACTGGCTACCGCAGTAACCAGCATCATCAGCCCAGCAAACAATTTTAAGAACGGCTTCATTATCTCTCCTAGTTCAAAACCCGCGCTGCAACATTAGAATTTAAACTCTAAAACTGCATTCTTAAACTTATTGTATACAGCATCAGACGGCGGTTGCGGTAACTTTTGCGTTATCTTAATCGCACGTTCAGCTGCTTGGCACAATGCCGGATCACCCCCGACAACTGATGAGCTTAGAATCAAGCCATCAGGTGCAAAATTAATTTTCACACTACAGGTTTTACCACGGTATAAGCTGGTGTCATACATGTTACGGCTTACCGCTTGTTTGATTAAGCCACCGTATTTATCACCATCTGGACCGGGTGCCCCCGCTTTACCAGACCCTGCAGCCTGACCTCCAGCAGCAGCACTGCCTCCGCCACTAGCGTCTTGTGTTAAACCATTAAGCACATCATTTAATGCAGCTTCGCTGTTGGCAGCCTCTTTAGCTGCCGCAGCTTTGGCTGCATCGGCTTTTTTCTTAGCGTCGGCATCTGCCTTTTTCTTGGCTTCAGCATCTGCTTTCTTTTTTGCATCAGCAGCAGCTTGTTTTTTCGCTTCTGCCGCGGCTTTTTCAGCAGCCGCTTTTTCGGTTGCTACTTTCTCTGCCGCAGCCGCTTCTGCTTTTTTCTTGGCGTCGGCTTCGGCTTTACGTTTTGCATCAGCATCAGCGCGTTGCGTTGCTTCTGCATCTGCCTTAGTTTTTGCCGCTAACGCGTCTGCTTCTGCCTGTTTTTTCGCATCTTCAGCCTTTTTCTGGGCTAACTCTGCTTTTTTCTTGGCTTCTTCGGCTTGTTTTCTGACCGTTTCAGCTTTTTGTGCTTCTTCTTGTGCTTGTTTCTTTTGTGCTTCAGCCTGCTGACGTGTCTCTTCTGTCTGCTTGGCAACTTCCTGTGCTTTTAAACGCTCTTTTTCAAGTTCACGTAAGCGCTCTTCTTCGGCTTGTTGTTTTTGCTGAAGCTCTTCTTTTTTCTGTTGTTGTTTTCGTTTGCGCTCATTTTCAGCTTTACGTGAATCATCGTTTTGCTGTTGTAAACGCTTATACTGTTGTGCTACTGCACCCGGATCAACCATGACTGCATCAATTGCTCCGCCGCCCCCACCTCCACCAGCGGGGATCTCCTGATACATAGAACCAAATATCAGCAGAGCAATCACCAGTACATGCAAGATAACGGAGACAACAACCGATTTTGTCAGTTTGTTTTTGTTGTTGTTATCCATCAATACAACATTCTCTATTTATATCGGGTTAGTCATAAGGCCAACGGATGTAACGCCAGCTTCATGCAGTAAGTTCAGGGCTTTGATGACCTCTTCATAAGGAACATCTTTCGCCCCTCCTACCAAGAAAGTCGTTTTCTGATCGCCTTGTCCGACGTTTAAACGGGCATTTTGCATCACTTGATCTGCACTGAGATTTTCATCACGCTTGCCATCAATAGACATGGAGTATTGATCAACGCCTGACACTTCCAAAATCACCGGCGGACGATCATCTTTCGTCTCAACCGCACTCGACTCGGTAGAGTCAGGCAGATCAACTTGTACGCTTTGGCTGATGATGGGAGCCGTTGCCATAAAAATGAGCAACAACACCAGCAACACATCCAAAAACGGAACGATGTTGATCTCTGATTTTGTTTCGTGGCGTCTACGCCGTGTATAGGCCATGTTGAACGCTCCTCACTTACTGCTTTGCTACATCGGCAGCAAAAGCCTGCCGGTGCAAAATAGCGGTAAATTCTTCGGTGAAGTTACCGTAGTTTTGCTCAAGTTTAGAGACGTGTAAATTCAATCGGTTATATGCCATGACCGCCGGTATTGCGGCAAACAAACCAATGGCTGTTGCAATCAGCGCTTCTGCAATACCCGGTGCAACCATTTGCAGGGTGGCCTGCTTTACTGCACCCAGTGCGATAAAGGCGTGCATGATCCCCCACACAGTACCAAACAGGCCGATATATGGGCTGATAGAGGCCACGGTTCCCAAAAATGGAATGTTATTTTCTAAGCTTTCAAGCTCGCGGTTCATTGAGATCCGCATAGCGCGTGATGCCCCTTCAAGTACAGCTTCCGGCGCATGGCCATTGGCACGGTGTAAACGGGCAAACTCTTTGAATCCTGAATAAAAAATTTGTTCTGTGCCACCAAGTTCATCGCGGCGGGTTGAGCTTTCTTGATACAGGCGTGCTAAATCAATGCCAGACCAAAAACGGTCTTCAAAGGCATCGGCTGCACGGGTGGCCGCATTCAATATGCGTGAGCGTTGAATAATAATGGCCCAAGAGGTGATGGAAAAACCGATTAAGATCATCATGACGATCTTAACCATAAAACTTGCCTTTAAGAAAAGGTCTAACAGGTTCATTTCAGCAGACACTGGTAAACTCCGCGACTAACACAGCTGGAAGTGCAACAGGTTTCATTTTTGACGGGTCTATACATGCAACCAATACTTCGGCTGATGACAGTAACCGCCCATCCTGATGAATAATTCGTTGGTTAAATGTTATCGATGCCCCGCGCACTGTGACAATTTCTGTCTCGACAGTGAGGAGATCATCAAGGCGTGCCGGTAAACGGTAGTCAACAACGATACGACGCACGGCAAAGGCGATATTACCTTGCAGTAACGTGTGCTGCTCGAATCCACTACTGCGTAGTAGTTCGGTTCGCGCACGTTCAAAAAAGGCGACATAACGTGCGTGGTAGACGACCCCTCCTGCATCCGTGTCTTCATAGTAAACGCGAACGGGCCATTGATAGATCTTACTGCTCACCTGACATTCCAATGTTTGGGCTTGTACAAGGTGTTACTATACTCAAGTGTCTGGTTATTGGGAATAATCTGTCAGTGCTTTACGGTGATTTATTTATAGGTTGCAGTAAATTACATCGGCCGCTCACACATTATACGTTTTTGTTTGGCTCTGCTTTTTGATTCAATCACGCCTGAGCGTTCTGATATCTTTTACCTATTCAGTAAGTTATGTTCAGAATCCTGTCAAGTTCCCCTTGAATAAATACCGAGCAACCGCACATTCCGGCTCGATCTTTGAAGAGGTAAACGGTATTCTGCCCGCCTATTTATGTGTAATCAGAGATGTACCATGACAAAGAAACTATATGTAGTGTTAGCTCTGCTGCTGACCGGCTTTCTTGGCGCATGCAGTCAACTGACGCAGTATTCATTGAGCGAACAGCAGGTTAATGAGTATTTGCAGCAAAAAGTTGAGTTTCAAAAACAGCTAGGATTGCCCGGTGTCTTTGAAGCGCACATTACGCTGAAGGATATGACGGCTAAAATTGGCCGTGCAGAGCCAAATCAGGTCATTTTAGACGGGATTGCTGATCTGAATTTAGATACGTTGGTGGGTAAAGATCACGCAACCATTAATTTATCACTGGCGGCCCGCCCCTATTTTGATCATGATACCGGCTCTATCTATTTGCGTGATATGCAGCTATTAAGTGCAACTGCCAGCCCTGAGTCTATGGATAAGAGCACGAAGGTTTTGCTGCCGTATCTGAAAAACTCATTACAACTGTTCTTTAACCAAACTCCGGTTTATGTGCTTGATTCAAATCGGAGTAAAGAAGAAGCACTGGTACGTCAGTTAGCAAAAGGCATTGAAATTAAGCCTGGTAAGATTGTCATTCCGCTATCGGAATAATCTGGCCTCCGTGACTTGCTTGGCATGTCTGATGACAAGCAATAATGCGCAAAATAATAACGGGATCTGTACTCGGTAACCGAGAATGCAGATCCCGTTTTTGCTTTTTATCTGTATCGTAATGCTATTTCGTATACGGTTTATTGCTTATTCGGTGCTTATTCAGTATCAGCGGCATCGTTTTGCTGCTGCTCTAATTGCTCGACCAGCTCATCGGCCATGGCTGAGAGAGCCTCGCGTGTTAGCACGGCAAGCCCACGGTAAAAACCACTGGTGGCGTGTGTTTCAATTTGGCCGAGAATTTTGGCTGCCGCAGGTAATAGGTAGTGCTGAAATAGCTGCTCTTGTGCGGTAACTTCATCTTCTGCGCTGTGATCTTCAACCCAAGATGCGGTTAATAGCATCAAGCCAAAATGCCCTCGCAGTGCGACATCTCCGGCGGCCGCTGGCATGCCAACTTGTTGCTGGAATGCCGGAAATTCGCTGCTATCAATGCCGTAGTCAGCGGCAAATAGTGATACGCTGCCCTCTGCGGCAAACAGATGCTGATAGTCACGGCTGAGCGCTGCAATATCCTGCTTCATTCGCAACTGTTTCATGGCAAACTCACTGTTATCACTCAATACCAGTGGCCACATTTCATTCAGTGCCCCTTGCTCAATCATGGCCAGTACTGGCGGCATAACGGCATCATCGGGCTGACGATAGAACAGTGTGCCGAACAGTCGGCAAAGTGTGGAAAAGGTATTCATTAGGGTATCTCGCAACAGACGATAAAAGAGTGAAGTTTACGCATTTACTGCCTGTTGTGCATCTTGATCGCCATGAGCAAAGTGCTGATGTTGTAAAAAATGGTCAACTTGCTGGATAACATCCCACTGATAAATCATGTTGGTATGCGTGACGGCAATGTCAATATGATCAGTAGAGCCTTCTATTTTTGCTTCACGAACCAAGACTAAACCATCATTGGGCTCGTTATCCCACTGCCAAAACAGCAGAGGCCGCATACCAATGGCAGTTGTTCCAGCTACCGTGCCTAACGGAGTATCAACTGACCAGGTTTCTGGTAAGTCAGTTTGCAGCAACCCGTGCTCACCAGAGTTTCCCATCATCCAGCCCAACCCCAGTTGTTGCAGGCGAGCGGCTGTGCTAGCCCGCTGATGTGGGGTGCCAAGTGTAATGACGCTCGCTATTTTTTGGCATGTATGCCGAGCACGCTGTCGGGAAGATAAGCCATAATGCCGGTGTAAATAGTAGCGAATAATCAGCCCCCCCAGACTGTGCCCGACCAGATATATTGGCTGATTTGGGTACTGATTAATCAGAGTATCGAGGGTTGCATAGATTTCATTTAACTGAATATTGACTGAGTTATAGGTTAAAACTTCGGTTTTCCAACCCAGATGATGCAACCTGTCGGTAAAAGGCTGCATCATGAGGCCATTCATAAATAGGCCATGCAGTACAATGATTACGCCCTCTCGCATGGCTGCCCCCTCTGCTTATTTTGTTTGTCTCTATAGTCTGCGTGTACGCGGTGATAATTTTCAGTGTAGCGGGTTCTGTGTTGAATAAGCATCGGGCTGATCGTGTTTTGGGCATAAAATGCATGATCTCGGTTTGGTACAGCGTTATATCGGTGCGGTACACAACTGGCCGAGTAACAGTGCACTGCCGGTTTCCGGCGTGATGGCGGTAAAAGGGGCAGCCTCATAACTGGCCATGATGAAACGTTGGCCGTTGTCTTGAATGGCAACAATGTTGTCAGTAGCGCTCTGCTGTGCCGCGCAGTTAATTCTCACTTTGCTGTGCTGGCCCACCAGCGATAGTGTTCCTGCTGCAATAGGGTTGGTGTAGTCAACGCGCATTTCTGCGTAGGTTATCCCTTTTTCATCGGTCGTTACCGCTTGTGTATCAAGATAGACCTGCCCCTGCGGTATGTTGCCAACCCGTTGCCAGTCAGACTCTGCTGCCTGTACGGTCAGTGCGGTTAATGAGGCTACCAGTGCCAGCGTGTGGATAAGTACAGGGTGAGCGAGGGTGATTATCATCGTAAGATCCTCTGTAAGTGGATGCAGGTAAGGTCGGTTTTCCCTTGAATTAATGGCTTTACTGATCTTTTCCCTCATCCCTGAATATTGTCTTAACGCTTTAAAGTCTTAAGGCTTTTTGGGTAAATGTATTGATAACCGCTTTAATAAACGTAGGCCGTAAGTGGGGATATACGCCAATAATTCGTGACGCGAATCACCGTTTATGCTGTAAACCGATTCAGCCGCGCGGCATAATGGGAAAATTGAAGGAGTGAACGAATGACAAAATATATTGGCGCACATGTTAGTGCCGCAGGTGGTGTTGATCAGGCGGTATGGCGGGCAAAAGAGCTCAATGCAACGGCGTTTGCATTATTTACCAAAAATCAGCGCCAGTGGGCTGCTGCACCATTAACCCCAGCGATAATTGATGCGTTTAAACAGGCGTGCGAGCAGACCGGTTTTAAACCTGAGCAAATTTTACCGCACGACAGTTACCTGATTAATTTGGGCCACCCAGAAGCCGATGCGCTGGAAAAATCACGCGCCGCGTTTTTAGATGAGATGCAGCGATGTGAACAACTGGGGTTAACGCTGCTCAATTTTCACCCTGGTAGCCACCTGAATAAAATAAGTGAAACGGAAAGTCTGGCAAAAGTGGCTGAATCTATCAATATTGCACTGGATAAGACTTCTCAAGTAACTGCAGTGATTGAGAATACTGCCGGTCAAGGTTCTAATTTGGGCTGGAGGTTTGAGCATTTAGCCGAAATTATTGCACAAGTTGAGGATAAGAGCCGCGTGGGTGTTTGCATTGATACTTGCCACACGTTTGCTGCCGGTTATGATTTGAGCAGTACTGAGGCTTGTGTCAAAACGTTTGCCGAGTTT
>NZ_JBOFRH010000597.1:0-1642 GCF_051650925.1 Plesiomonas sp. | reverse complement strand
CCGAGCATTGATAGCCTGCTCGCCTCTTCACAGCCGCTGCATCTGAAAGGTTACATTCCGGCACGTGATTTTTACCCGTTACTGCAAGATGAAATTGATCGCAGCTTAACCGCCGAAACGCGCGGATTATTGATTATTTTACAGCCTGCACCAAGTCTGGGGTTGGTTGATATACTGGCACAGTGCGAAATGCGCCGCCAAGGTGATGTGATCACTGTGGCAGATGATCAGATTTATGTATTCTTTTTTGCCTGTCGGCCAAATGATGCTGATCGGGCGCTGCAAAATACGTTTCATCTCCCCATCAATACACTGTTTACTGAATCACAAGTAATTAACGGGCAGGATGCACTGCAAACTGAGTTAAAACGGCTGTCATGGCTGCCTGAGCCAAAAGATTATACTGATGATCTGCTGGCACAACTGGGTGTGCGAGATACCCAGATCCAAGAACAACAAAAAGTGGATATCGCTTCACTGGAACGCCGTCATGCTGGCGTGACACCTACTGTGCTGCCGTTGAAGGTGTGATGATGGATTTACAATCGTTAGGTCAGGTTGTGTTGATCACAGCCATTATTGCGGGTTTGATTGGGTTTTATATTCGCCCAGTTTTTGTCTGGGGAAAGACGATAGTATTGCGTGCACTCATTCGCCCGCGGTATCAAAAACGGATTATGCGGGTATCTCTGGGTAAAATAGAGCGAGTCGCCGAATTTTATCAAAAGCAAGGCACACAAAAACAGGGCTCGCAAAAACAAGAGCCGCAAAAGTCAGATCAAAAAAAATCCAATACTCAGAACAAAACGGTTGAAAAAAAGAGTGCTCCCTCGCAGGAAAATCAGCCAAAATAATAAGATACCGCAACCACATCGCGTAAGGTAATCAAAGGGTAACGGGCCTACCATGACCAATAGAACGCACAATAAGGGATTAGTATGAATGATGTGACGCTATCGCCGTTACCTGCTGCTTTACGCCACTGGCGCGGCTTAGGTCTGTGGAATTTCTACTTTATCACCAAATTTGCACTGTTCGGATTTGGTCTGATTAATTTTCATCCACTGTACAATCTGGCGTTGGCGGCATTTTTACTTTTTCCGTTGCCTCCGGTTTGGTTACATCGATTGAGGCATTTGCTGGCGATTCCGGCAGGTGTGGCGCTGTATTATTATGATTCATGGCTGCCACCGTTTAGCCGTTTGATTGCCCAGTCATCGGCGGTGGAGTCATTTTCTGCTGATTATATGCTGGAGTTAGCTGGCCGCTTTATCAACTGGAACTGGCTGGCCATCGGGTTAGTTATGTTGCTCAGCTACCTGTTTTTGAGCCAGTTCATCCGTTTTTCAGCCCTGATTTTTGCCTATCTGCTGTATGTGGCAGCAAGCCCTTATTTACCGACGTTAATCAGCCGCCCTGCTGAAACAGTGGCCGATGATCGCACTGTTCCGCAGACCGCATTGCGGTCAGAAGTCACGGCAACCGGTGGTGGCTATGGCGACAATAGTCATACCGAGATTGGAAGTGCTGGGGCTGGTACTGCTGCGCCACAGCCACAACTGGCCAGTGTGCCGGATGATCAGGTGCTAAACAGTGCGTTGGCGGCGTTTTATCAACAGCAGAGCCAGCAAGTAACCACCTT
>NZ_JBOFRH010000596.1:0-3712 GCF_051650925.1 Plesiomonas sp. | reverse complement strand
ATCTCAGCACGGCGGATCACCGGAATCCGGGCTTCACGGGCAGCAGCTACTTCAGGATTATCACTTTTGATGGCGGTTGACACCACCACCACACTGGCAGAAATCACGTTATCTGCGCTGTGTTGCAAGAAGATCTCGGCACCTAAATTACGCAGACGCTGCGTTACGGCATTTTCCGCGATATCAGACCCGCTGATTTGATAGCCTTCATTGGCCAGTACTTCTGCAATGCCCCCCATGCCAGCACCACCAATGCCAACAAAGTGAATACGGCTGACTCGGCGCATTTCTGGCACCATAGTGCGCAATTTTGCAATTTTTTGATTATTAATATGATTCATTATGATCTCTTATCAGCCAGCGCCGTAATGACAGTACAAACCCGTTGTGTTGCATCAGGAATGGCAACCCGACGGGCTTTTTGTGCCATATCTATCAGCCGCGTGCGGTCTAATTCCAGTACATGTTGCACCAGAGATTCGGCGGTCAGTTGATCTTGTTCGATAATCATTGCAGCACCGGCCTGCGCTAAGGTAAGACCATTAAGGTATTGCTGACGATCTTTATGCTGAAACGGGACAAAAATTGCCGGTAATCCTGCCGCTGCAAGTTCAGAAACGGTTAGCGCACCTGAGCGGCAGATCACTACATCAGCCCATGCGTAGGCTGCGGCCATGTCATCAATAAACTCACCGAGCGTATTTTCGGTTACCGGTTGTGTAAGCGGATGTTCACTATCAGTGATCTGACACTCCACCCCAGCTTGCTGGTAGTCTTGGGCGGTGCTGTTAAGCGCACCTTTCCCAACCTGATGCCACAAGCAGATTTTATCCCCAAGCAGCGCTGCCGCTTTTGGCACTGTCTGGTTTAATACGCGAGCACCCTGACTGCCGCCGATCACGAGCACACGTAGCGCGCCCTGCCGGTTAGCGTAGCGGGTTTCAGGTGCAGGCAGTGCCAGTACATCAGTACGTACCGGATTCCCCACCACATCAGCCTGTGCAAATGCACCGGGAAAAGCCTGTAGTACTCGTGCTGCAATTTTTGACAGCCAGCGATTGGTTAATCCTGCAATGGCATTTTGCTCGTGCAGTACGACCGGAATGCCCAATAGCCATGCGGCAATGCCACCAGGACCTGAGACATATCCACCCATACCCAGAACTACATCAGGCTGATATTCAGCCATAATTGCGCGTGCTTGTTTGATGGCGCGCCAAATACGTAACGGTGCGCTAAGCTGGGCTTTCAGGCCTTTGCCACGTAAACCGGTAATTTGAATGAAGCTGATGTCAATGCCATGTTTGGGCACTAAGTCAGCTTCCATGCGATCGGCAGTGCCCAACCAGCGAACCTGCCAACCCTGTTCCATCAGCTGATGTGCTACGGCAAGGCCGGGGAATACGTGTCCGCCCGTGCCTCCTGCCATCACCAGCAGTCGTTTTGCCTTCATCGACTTCCTCTTACATGAGCTTGTGCTTTCGCTAACCGTGTTTCATGGTCAATGCGCAGCAAAATAACAATTGCAGTCGACATTATCAGCAGGCTTGATCCCCCGTAACTGATCAGGGGTAAGGTCAAACCTTTAGTCGGCAACATGCCTGCGGCAGCGCCGACATTCACTAATGCCTGAAAACTAAACCAAATACCGATTGCACAGGCTAAAAAACCAGAGAATCGTAATTCAGCTTCCAGCGCCCGACGACCAATCGCCAACGCCCGAAAAGCCAGCAAGAATACCATTAACAGGATCAGAACCACACCGACATAACCGAGTTCTTCGCCAATGATCGAGAAAACAAAGTCAGTATGTGCTTCGGGCAAGTATTCAAGCTTTTGAATTGAGTTGCCAAGACCTTGCCCCCAAAAATCACCGCGCCCAAATGCCATCAGTGATTGGCTTAGCTGATAACCACTGCCGTAAGGGTCTTGCCACGGGTCAAGAAAAGAGGTTACGCGTCTGACACGGTAAGGTTCAGCCAAAATCAGTACAACAACAGCCAGCGCGCCCATGCTAATCAGGGCTAAAAACTGCCATAATGGTGCACCAGCTAGAAACAGCATGCCGACGGTGGTAACAAACAGTACAACGACTGTACCTAAATCGGGCTGAGCAAGTAAAAGCATCGCCAGCAGCAGCATTACGCCCATTGGCTTTAAAAAGCCGAGCCGTTTCCCGCGAATTTCATCGCCTTTACGTACCAAGTAACCGGCCAGATAGCAAAACAGTGACAGCTTGGTTAGCTCTGCCGGCTGAATACGCAAGGGCCCAAAAGATATCCAGCGCGATGCGCCGTTAACTGAACTACCGACACCGAGTACCACTATCAGCATCAAGATAGAAAGTAACAACAGCGGTACACCAAGTTGTTGCCACAGGCTCATCGGCATCCGTAACGTCGCCAGAGCCAAACCAAAGGCAATAACAAGATACAGAACATGCCGCTTAGCAAAGAGGAAAGGATCATCAGCCAAACGCTGCCCAACCGGCATCGAGGCAGAAGTCACCATGATTAAGCCAATCAGTGCCAAACCGATAGCCAGCCAGAGCAGCGTGCGATCGTACAATCCGGTGCCCGGATCATCATTTTCCCATGCACCGGTCACCCAATTGGTGATACGTGACAGTATGCCTGCCCCTATCATTGCGCCAGCTCCCGTGCCAAACGCACAAATTCCTGCCCGCGGACTTCAAAGTTTTTAAACTGATCCAAGCTAGCACAGGCCGGAGACAGCAAAACCATATCACCAGTACTGACAACGCCTGCAATCTGTTGCATGGCTTGTTCAAGCGTTTCAACCAACACAGACCCCGGTTTTAATGCCGCCAACTGTTGTCCATCACGGCCAAAACAGTACAGCTGGATATGAGCTGATTGCAGTAAGGGTTGTAATGAGCTGAAATCAGCGCCTTTTCCATCGCCACCAAGCAATAAATGTAAGCGACCACTCACTTTCAAACCGTGTAACGCGGCTTCAGTACTGCCCACGTTGGTCGCTTTAGAGTCATTAATCCAGCGAATTCCACGCGCTTCGTGCACCAACTGAAAGCGATGCTCTAATCCGCCAAATATACGCAAGGCCTGCAATGCGCCGGTACGCGAAATGCCGGCGGCATCAGCCAGTGCCAGAGCTGCAAGCGCGTTAGCATAGTTGTGCTGACCAACCAGTTTCATTTCACTGACCGGTAATATAGCGTCTGAACGCTCGACGGCGTGGAGATCACCAACAACCGGTGCAGTAAGCCACTGTATGCCATCAATTTCCGATAAACGGTACTGACCTTGTGTGACCCCAAAGCTGATAATCGGACCATCAGCAGGTGCTTCTGGCATGGTTAACGGATCATCAGCATTGATGATAAGGTGCGCGGCATGCTGATAAATAGAGAGCTTTGCTGCACGATAATCATCTAGACCCTGATAGCGATCCATATGATCCTCGGTCACATTCAGTACCGTAGCAGCAATAGCTTGTAAACTGTGGGTGGTTTCCAGCTGGAAACTCGACAATTCAAGTACATACAGATCATAACGGTGCTCTAGCAGAGATAATGCTGGAATGCCGATATTACCGCCTACCCCTACGCATAATCCGGCACTTGCAGCCATCTCACCCACCAAACGGGTGACAGTACTTTTGCCATTTGAACCGGTAATCGCAATGATGGGCGCTTTTGCTTCACGGCAAAACAGTTCGATATCACCGATAA
>NZ_JBOFRH010000595.1:0-1070 GCF_051650925.1 Plesiomonas sp. | reverse complement strand
GCGTGTAAATCCCTGCGGATCAGTACGCTACAGTTCAGCCCTTCCCGTTCACAAAAACGGGCAATGAAATATTGGAGTGCGGCCTCGTGGCGAATTTATGATAAACTACCGCCTGAGTTTTTCGCTCTGTATGCCAGGTACATCAGTGCCCGTCACGCTGGCGGCAGTATGTATCCGCCGGATAAAGCGCAGTTTGAATCCTTTGCGGAATGTCAGTGGCTCGATGTGGCTTATCTTTGTATGTATCTGGAGGATCGTCTGGTCGCGGTAGCAGTGACAGATGTATTACCTGATGCACTCAGTGCCTGCTATACCTTTTTTGATCCGGATCTGAGCGCCCATTCACCGGGTGTTGCGATGCTGATGAAACAGCTGGAATGGGCAAAACAGAGTGGAAAACGCTGGGTCTATCCCGGTTATCAAGTTGATGCCTGCAGGGCGATGTCTTATAAAAAACGCTTCCGTCCGGCACAGGAATTAACCCAGACAGGTTGGCAGTGGGTCAATGAATGCTGAGTTTTAACCAGCTTTAATGCCCTGTTGCCTTTACACTATCGACGTTTTTCGGCATTATCTGCCGGTTATTATTCAGGTTGTAAGCCTTAACGAGGAATAGATGTCTAAAGAAGACAGCATTGAAATGCAAGGTACCGTGCTGGACACGCTGCCAAACACCATGTTTCGTGTAGAACTGGAAAACGGTCACGTTGTGACTGCCCACATCTCCGGCAAAATGCGCAAAAACTACATCCGTATTCTGACTGGCGATAAAGTGACCGTGGAAATGACTCCTTACGACCTGAGCAAAGGCCGTATCGTATTCCGTAGTCGCTAATCGCGGTTATAAAAAAACCCGGATTGCTCCGGGTTTTTTTATGTCTTGAAGTTGGCTCTTGCACCTGCACAAGAGCCGATCACGTGATTAATCTTTGCAATGATTAATGCACCATGCCCTCTTCCTCGCGGCGTGTACTGGTACTGCTGAACTGATAGGTCAGCACATTGCCTTCTGTATCCACCCCGACTTTCACCACGCCACCGTGCGTCAGTGAACCGAACAGCAACTCGTT
>NZ_JBOFRH010000594.1:0-4937 GCF_051650925.1 Plesiomonas sp. | reverse complement strand
GCCATTGTGGGCGCAGGGCCTGCGGGGTTATCTGCGGCCTGTGTTGCCGCAGAGTGCGGGCATCAGGTTACGCTGTTTGAACAACACCATCAGATTGGTGGGCAGTTTAATTATGCCAGCCAGATCCCCGGTAAAGCAGAATTTACCGAAACGCTGCGCTATTTTACCGCACGGCTGGCCGACAATGCGGTTGATGTGCGCCTAAATCAGCGGGTTGATGCGGCCATGCTGACGGGCTTTGATGAGGTGATTATTGCTACCGGTATTGTTCCGCGCGTGCCGCCGATAGCGGGAATTGATCACCCAACTGTACTGAGTTATCTCGATGTACTGCGCGATCATCATCCGGTGGGTAAACGTGTGGCGATTATCGGTGCGGGGGGTATCGGCTTTGATGTGGCTGAGTATTTGGCTGTTGTGTCGGCTAACTCAATACAAGAGCAGAATCATCAACAGGATATTACCCACTGGCTGAAAGAGTGGGGTATTGATACGCAAATCAAGGCGCGTGGCGGGTTACAACCGGCTGTTGCACCAGTCACACAACGTGAAATCTGGCTGCTACAACGTAAAGAGAGCAAAGTCGGGGCGGGATTGGGGAAAACCACCGGCTGGATACACCGTGCGAGTTTACAGCAGCATAATGTGCAGATGTGGGCTGGTGTTCAGTACCACAACATTGATGATCAAGGGCTACATATTGAATATGCCGGTCAGCGCCAAATTCTGGCGGTCGACAACATTATTTTGTGTACGGGGCAAGAGCCGCTGCGTGAGCTGGCCGATCAATTACTGGCATTAGGGCGTAAGCCTCATGTGATTGGCGGAGCTGATGTGGCCAGTGAGCTAGATGCAAAACGTGCGATTCGTCAGGGGGCAGAGGTCGCGTCGCGTCTGTAATTATACGCGTAGTAGTGACTAACATTTGATACTAAATAGCCGTGATCACTAATACGTGATCACTCATAGACGGTAGATCGCAGATAACTTACAATTGAGAACTATTCGTATTTGTTAGGCGGCAGTTGAGCATGGTAATCTAACAACAGTGTTTACTTGTACGTTCACTGCCACCTTGCTGTAACAGCCGTTACAGTCAGGCGCTATTTTTTATACAAAGCTTTATGCAAGGTTTACGCAGGGAGTTACCTATGCACGCGTTGGATTTACTGTTGCACCGCCGTTCGGCTTCACGTCTGCAAGCCCCCGCACCACAGGGCGAGGCACTCGATACCATCATTCGCGCGGGTATGCGCGCGCCTGATCACGGTGCATTGCAGCCGTGGCGTTTTACCCTGATAGAGGGTGACGGATTGCAACGTTTTAGTGATCTGCTGGTCAGCGTGGCCGAGCAAGACCAGGAACCTGCCGAATTTATCGAAAAATCACGCCAAGCGCCGTTTCGCGCACCGCTGATTATTGCGGTAGCTGCGCACTGTTGCGATCACCCCAAAGTGCCACACTGGGAGCAGATTATGTCGGCAGGTTGTGCGGTTCAGGCTATGCAAATGGCAGCCGTTGCACTCGGTTTTGGCGGTATCTGGCGTAGTGGCAAATGGACAGAAGATCAGCGTATAAAAGCGGCTTTTGGGTGTAATGAACAAGACGCGCTGGTGGGTTTTCTCTATCTGGGAACAACGCCGTTAACACCACAAAAAGTTAAACCGGCTGATATTTCACCTTTTGTCAGACATTTTTAATGTGAATCGGTGATTTATTCCACGAGATAGGCTTTTATCGTACTTTATCACCCACAACACCCATCATTTTTGAGCATCTCACGCTATGCGCGCTTATAATAGGCGCATTGCGTGTTACGGCACGCCTGTCATTTTCATAATTTGATGATAGGATTTTTTCCCATGGAAGCTCTGCGTTTAACCCAGTACAGCCACGGTGCAGGTTGCGGCTGTAAAATTTCGCCAAAAGTACTTGATACAATTTTGCATTCAGAAATGCAGAAGTTTGTAGACCCGAATTTATTGGTTGGCAACGAAACCAAAGATGATGCGGCCGTTTACGATATAGGCAATGGCACTGGAATTATCAGTACCACCGACTTTTTTATGCCGATTGTGGATGATCCTTTTGATTTTGGCCGTATCGCCGCCACCAATGCCATTAGTGATGTGTACGCAATGGGCGGAAAACCTATTATGGCGATAGCTATTTTGGGTTGGCCGATTGCCAAATTACCGGCTGAAGTTGCCCAAAAAGTGATTGATGGCGGGCGTTATGCGTGTCAGCAGGCGGGTATTGCACTGGCAGGTGGCCACTCAATTGATGCGCCTGAACCGATTTTTGGTCTTGCCGTTACCGGTATTGTTGAAACAGCCTTGGTGAAAAAGAACAGTGCGGCAGAGGCCGGTTGTAAGCTCTATCTAACTAAGCCGCTGGGTATTGGTGTGCTGACCACCGCAGAGAAAAAAGGCAAACTACGCCCAGAACATGTGGGTGTAGCAACGGAGACTATGTGCCAGATGAACACATCAGGCGCTGATTTTGCCCACTTAACCGGCGTTACGGCAATGACCGATGTTACCGGTTTTGGTTTGCTAGGCCACTTAAGTGAAATGTGTCAGGGCTCTTCTCTGACGGCAACCTTGTGGTTTGATGCTGTGCCAAAACTCGATGCGGTAGAAGCCTATATTGCCGAGGGGTGCGTCCCCGGCGGTACGCTGCGTAATTTCGACAGCTATGGCCATTTAATTGCTCCGCTGACGGATTTACAGCGCAATTTATTGTGTGATCCGCAAACCTCTGGCGGATTATTACTGGCTGTACGTCCTGATGCTGAAGCCGACGTTCAGGCTGTAGCTGCCCGCCATAATCTGACGCTCTCAGCCATTGGTGAATTGCACCAACATGCACTGCAAGGTGCACCAGATACTGCCCTGATCGAGGTTAAAGCATGCCGCGTTTAAATGCAGCCGAAGTGGATTTTCGAACGCTGTTTTTAACGGATACCCCGCTCATGGATGTGCGCGCGCCGGTTGAATATTTACAAGGCGCATTCCCGACTTCAGTTAACTTACCGCTGATGAATGATCGTGAGCGAGAAGCGGTCGGGATCTGTTACAAAGAGGAAGGCCCCGAGCGCGCGCTGCGCTTAGGGCATAATTTGGTGCGTGATGATGTAAAAGGCGCGCGTCTTGCCGCTTGGGCAGCCTATTGCCATACGCACCCACAAGGTTACATGTACTGCTTTCGCGGTGGCCAACGCTCACACATTACCCAAGCATGGTTGAAAGAAGCGGGGGTGGATTACCCGCTGATTGAAGGTGGCTACAAAGCTTTGCGCCGTTTTTTAATGGAACAGACCGTTGAAGCGGCAAAATTGCCGGTAACACTGATTGGCGGCAACACCGGCAGCGGTAAAACGCGCCTGATTAAATCACTGCCAAACAGTGCTGATCTGGAAGGCGCAGCCCGTCACCGAGGATCCTCTTTTGGCCGGATGGTGGTTGATCAATCTACTCAAATTGGGTTTGAAAATCAGTTAGCCATTGAACTGCTCAAGTGTATGGACAGAGGCGCAACCTCATTGGTGCTTGAAGATGAGGGGCGGATTATCGGTTCGGCGCACGTACCGCTGGAGTTGTTCCAGTCAATGACTGAAGCGAAAATTGCAGTGATTGAAGACCCTGTTGACGTTCGGCTGGTTCGCCTGCGTGAAGAGTACGTCGATTTCATGCTAAACGGTTTTATCAGTGTGTACGGTGAGCAACAAGGCTGGATGCAGTTTGCCGACTACCTGCGTCATGGCTTATTTGGCATTCGTAAGCGCTTAGGAATGACCCGTTTTCAAGAGATCACCGAGCTGCTGGAAAATGCACTGGTTCAGCATCAGCAGGGCCAGTCGGCTGACGTACACATGAGCTGGTTAACGCCGTTACTGGTTGAGTATTACGACCCGATGTACCAGTATCAACTGGGCAAAAAAGCCGATCGCATCTGCTTTAAGGGTACGTATCAGGATGTTGAGGCATTCTTGAAAGATCAGGGTATTTAACCCATATTGGGTGAGTACTTTTTACGTTATAACACAGGCCGCATTGCACGTTTAGGTGGCCTGTGCTTCACGGTTTATGCTGTATATCACAAAGCGATTTATCATAAAGGTTGTCAATGCGTCTTTTCATCGCGGAAAAACCCAGTCTTGGTCGTGCTATTGCCGATGTATTGCCAAAACCACACCGAAAGCAAGATGGCTATATTGAGTGCGGTGAGGGAAATGTGGTGAGTTGGTGTATCGGCCACTTGCTTGAGCAGGCCGAACCTGATGCTTATGGTGAGCAGTACGCACGCTGGAATTTACTGCATTTACCAATAGTTCCGCAAAAATGGCAGTTGCAACCGAAACCCTCCTCCCGCAAACAGCTCAACGTATTGGCCTCATTGGTCAAAAAGGCGACACAAATTGTCCATGCCGGTGACCCTGACCGAGAAGGGCAACTTTTGGTGGATGAAGTGCTGCAATACCTGCCGTTATCGGCAGCGGCTGCAACAGATATTCAGCGTTGCCTGATTAATGATTTAAACCCTTCGGCTGTTACGCGGGCGATTAGCCGCTTGCGGCCTAATCGGGAGTTTATTCCCCTGTGTGTTTCCGCGCTGGCGCGTGCGCGCGCCGATTGGCTATATGGCATAAACATGACCCGTGCCTACACACTGCTTGGCCAGCGGGCAGGTTACAAGGGTGTGCTTTCGGTTGGGCGGGTACAGACCCCGATTTTGGGCTTAGTGGTGCGGCGTGATGAAGAGATAGAGCACTTTATCCCCCGAACCTATTATGAAGTGCGGGCGCATATTCAAACTCCTACCCACGAAACCTTCTGCGCACAGTGGCAGCCGAGTGAAGCCACTGAGCCCTATCAGGATGAAGAGGGGCGGATTATCAGCCTGAAACTGGCGCAGCATGTTGCCACAAGGATCAG
>NZ_JBOFRH010000593.1:0-6099 GCF_051650925.1 Plesiomonas sp. | reverse complement strand
GGGTACGTGCTTGTACTCGCGCTTCAAGGGATTCATTGGCATCACGCAATGCATTTTCAGCTTCAATAAAGGGGGTGATATCAGTGAAACTCATGACAAACCCGCCACCCGGCATCGGGTTGCCCTGAAGTTCAATGACCCGGCCATCCGGCCGGCGGCGGGCAGAGCGGTGTGCACTACCTTGTTGCATGTGTGCTACCCGTCTGCGGACTTGCTCTTCAATGCTGCCTCGGCCACATAACCCTTGCTGTGCGTTATAGCGGATAATGTCTTCAATTGGCCTACCTACGTGGATCAATCCAATCGGGAAGTTAAACAGTTCAAGATAACGACGGTTCCATGCAACAAGCCGCAGTTGTTTATCAATAACACTGAGCCCCAGATCGATATGCTCAATAGAGCCTTGCAGCAAGGTACGTGAAAAATCAAATAATTCAGAGGCTTCATCAACAATGGTCGCGACCTCTTCAAGCTGCATATCGCGCCCCTGCAAGGCAGAAGAGAGAACCAGACGGGCTGAGGATGCACCGAACACACCCGCAAGTAAGCGCTCACTATGGCGAATAAGCTCGGCGGAGGCAAAAGCACTTGGCGTAAAGACTTGTTGGCGCTGATCGGCAAAACGCATAAACGCTCGACGGGCCCGAAATTGCCCTAAAAAACGAGCGATTAAGGTCTCAAGCTCTTCGAGCGTCACGCGGGTTTGGTACAGAGTATGCGTATCGCTCTCTTGAGTGGGTAAACCAATGAAGCTGGCAGCTTGTAAGCGCTCACTAATTGATGCGCGGGTCATCAGTGAAACGACAATATAAAGCCCAGCATTGATCACTAAACTTAATAGAGCCCCCCAATCAGCTAGACTTAGTGAATCGGTCAGCGCCCATGCAGGTGGTGTGATGATACGCAGTAAAATATTATTATCCGCCGTACCAGCCAGCAGGTTGGTCTGCCCAACGAGAGCCAGTAACCAGAGTAAAAAACCGCTGATTAACCCGACATATACACCTTTTCGGTTGCCCTGTCGCCAATATAACCCGCCGATCAGGGCCGGTAAAAATTGGGCTACGGCAGATAATGAAAGATAGCCGATATCTGCCAGTGCGGGGATCTGATCAATGGCCAAATAGCAGGCCCACGCCAACAATAGCAATACGGCGATAGTGATCCGCCGAACGTTCAGTAATAAGCCCGAAAATTGCGGATACGTTCGGTGTGAGAAACGCTGCTGGCGTAGTAACAGCGGTAAAATCAGATCATTACTGACCATAATTGCCAATGCGATGCTCGATACAATGACCATGCCCGCCGCGGCTGACGCACCACCTAAAAAAGCCAGCATACTTAATGAGGGATAACCAAAAGCCAGTGGTAGGTTAATCACATAGGTATCTGGCAGTACTTCCGGTGGCAATACTGCCGCACCAATCAGGGCAATAGGAACAACAAACAGGCTCATCAGCAGTAAGTAAAATGGGAATACCCAACGGGCGACATGTAAATCCTGTGGCTGAGAGCTTTCAACAACCGTGGTATGAAATTGACGCGGTAAACAGATCACCGCACTCATGGCCAATAACAGGTGAATGCTGAAACTGCCGATATGGGTTGGTGTCATCGAAATATGATCGGGGAGCTGCCAGCTAATTTGCTGCTGACTGGCCAGCCAGACAATCCCCACGCCCACACCGAGAAAAGCAACAAGCTTGACCAGTGACTCAAACGCGATGGCCAAAACCACGCCCCGATGATGCTCTGTCGCATCAATATTACGAGTACCAAACAGTATGGCAAAGATACTGAGTGCCACTCCAACTAACAGTGCCAACTGATTATTGCTTAAGTGTGCAATAACTATCAGGTCGGGAGCCAGAATGGTGAGACCCGTGCTGATAGCTTTCATCTGTAGGGCGATATAAGGCAGTACACCTGCCACAGAAATTAAGGTAACCAATACGCCAATGGTTTGAGCTTTGCCATAACGGGCGGCAATAAAATCAGCAATCGAGGTGATGTGTTCACGCTTGGCAATCAGGATCATGCGGGCCAGCATTCGCCAGCCAAACAAAAACACCAACATCGGGCCAAGGTAGATAGGAATAAAGGAGAAGATGTCGCGACTGGCTTGACCGACAGTGCCAAAAAAAGTCCACGAGGTGCAGTAGACGGCAATCGAAAAGCTATAAATGAGCGGACGCCAAGCGGAACTGCCGCGGTAATACTTATCACCCAGCCAAGCGACTAAAAATAGCAGCCCTAACCACGCGAGTATGACAGGAACAACAATCCATCCTTGCATTGCTTTTGCCTTATCCTTTGGCGTTTACCGTATTGTATGCGTAATAACCGCATCCGAAAATGAGATTATTACGCATTAACGCGTTACGCAGTGGTACGTGAAGGGCGCAATAAAATGGCCGGAATCGCCAGTAACGCCATGCACCAAAATACGTTGCTGCCTAAATACGTATATAAATAACCCGAAACCACCGTCATCACCGCAATACCACCGCCAGTCACCAGTGCGGCATAAATTGCTTGCAGGCGGATAGTGTGACTCTCAGGCTGCTCGCGGATAAACCGAATTGATGCAACATGACATAACGCAAAGGTCATTCCATGCATCAGCTGGATAACAATTAGCCCCGGAAGTATCTCCACTTCGGCCAGTAATCCCCAGCGAACAAAAACACAAACCGCGCACAGCAGTAAGATCCGGCGAATTGACCAACTATCAAAAAAGCGGCCCGAAAAAGCAAATACTGCAATTTCGGCAATCACACCGACTGACCACAACATGCTGATGATTGTCGTGCTGTATCCTAATTCCTGCCAATATAAGGTACTAAAAGCATAATACGCGGCATGAGAACCCTGCAACAACGTCACACAAAGCAAAAGTTTGACCACATCCGGTGATCGCAATACATCTGTAAAACTCACCGACTGCTGCTGTTTGGTCACTTTCTCTGCCGGAAGAGTTGTCGGCGTCTGCCACCAACAAAGGTTCATCACCACCAAACCAACTAATAACCCCCATAGGGCGGCATGATAATCGGTATAACTGATAAGCCAACCAACCAGCGTCGAACCGGTAATAAAAGCAAATGATCCCCACAACCGGGCTCGGCCATAATCCAACCCAATCTGGCGCTGCCAGGTATTTGCCAGAGCATCACCCAGCGGAATTAACGGCCCGTTCATCAGGTTAAACAGCACCATGATGATAAACAGCCATCCAACATATTGCTGGCCAACTAAAAAACCTGCCGCACTGACTAAACTCAATCCACCTAGCAAACGCAGGGCATGAATCAATAATCCAGCGTGCTTTACGCGCGGCGTAATAAATAAATTACCAATAAAACGGGCTATCAGCCCAACACCCAACAATAGACCAATATTCTCTGCTGACTGCCCCGTTCCCGATAACCATAAAGACCAAAAAGGTAAATAAATTCCATACGTTAGGAAATAGGTGAAAAAATACACACCCAGCCATAACGGTGATGACAGTGTCATCTGCGCACTCCTCGCACAATCGAAAGGGGTACTCTGACAAAGCACCTGTACTGTTGCAACCGGTTGCACTGTTTTTTCTCTACTTTCTAAACTGCATCGACTTAACGACTCTCATCCCAAAGTCTAATTGTGATCGCCCTCCTTTAAGTTCACATTTTATTAACACCAGAGATTGACCAATGCCAAGGAGAGCCTTATGAGTCACACGCATCTACATCCGGTAATGCCACAATTTTCAGCCAATGCGCTGATCAACCAACAGCAATATCAAGAGATGTACTCCCAGTCAGTGCAAAACCCAGACAATTTCTGGCGCGAGCAAGGCAAGATTGTTGACTGGATCCGTCCTTACCAGAGCGTAAAAAATACCTCCTATGATTCTGGGCACGTCAGTATTCGCTGGTTTGAAGACGGCACACTCAATCTTTCTGCTAACTGTATCGACCGACACCTTGCCACTCGTGGAAATGAAACCGCCATTATCTGGGAAGGAGATAATCCTGCTGAAGATAAAAAAATTACCTATCGACAACTCCATCAGCAAGTGTGCCAATTTGCCAACGCACTTAAAGCGCAAGGCGTGCGTAAAGGTGATGTTGTCGCTATTTATATGCCGATGGTTGTGGAAGCCGCCGTTGCTATGCTGGCTTGTGCACGTATTGGCGCTATTCACTCGGTTGTATTTGGTGGTTTTTCTCCTGAAGCACTCTCAGGACGCATTATTGACTGCAAAGCCAAAATGGTGATCACTGCCGATGAGGGTTTACGCGCAGGAAAGTGCGTACCGTTAAAGAAGAATGTTGATGAATCACTGACTAATCCAGAAGTAAAAACCGTTGAGAAAGTGATCGTCTATCAGCGTACCGGCAATCCAGTTGCATGGCACAACCACCGCGACTGTTGGTGGCATGAACTTACCGCTGATGCTTCCACTGACTGTCCACCTGAAGAGATGAACGCAGAAGATCCACTATTTATTCTCTACACCTCAGGATCAACCGGAAAACCTAAAGGGGTATTACATACCACCGGTGGATATCTGGTCTATGCCGCCATGACATTCAAATACATTTTTGATTACCACCATGATGATATTTACTGGTGTACCGCCGATGTAGGCTGGGTAACTGGCCACTCCTACCTGCTGTATGGGCCACTGGCCAACGGCGCGACTACCTTAATGTTCGAAGGTGTACCTAATTATCCGAACGTTAACAGAATGGCTCAAGTTGTTGATAAGCATCAGGTCAGCATCCTATACACCGCCCCAACTGCAATTCGCGCATTAATGGCAAAAGGTAGCGCTGCCATTGAGGGCACATCGCGCCAAAGCTTGCGTCTACTAGGTTCTGTTGGTGAACCCATCAACCCAGAAGCATGGGAATGGTACTACCGCATGATTGGCGATAGCCAGTGCCCGATAGTTGATACTTGGTGGCAAACCGAAACCGGTGGCATTTTAATTACCCCACTACCAGGGGCTACTGCCCTCAAACCGGGTTCGGCAACCCTGCCATTTTTTGGCGTACAACCGGCTATTGTCGACAATATGGGCAATATCCAAGACGGTATCTGTGAAGGAAATCTAGTACTGGTTGACGCATGGCCAGGGCAAGCTCGTACGCTATTTGGTGACCATGACCGCTTCGAACAGACTTACTTCTCAACCTTTAAAGGCATGTACTTTACTGGGGATGGAGCACGCCGTGATGAAGATGGTTACTACTGGATAACCGGCCGTGTTGATGATGTCCTGAATGTTTCTGGCCACCGTCTGGGAACTGCTGAAATTGAATCTGCCTTAGTTTCACATCCAAAAATCGCTGAAGCTGCAGTGGTTGGCGTGCCACATGATATCAAAGGCCAAGCAATCTACGCTTACATCACCCTCAATAGCGGTGAAATAGCCAGCGCAGCCCTGCATGCCGATGTGCGCGATTGGGTACGTAAAGAGATTGGTCCGATTGCCACTCCCGATGTATTGCACTGGACAGACGGTTTACCAAAAACACGTTCAGGAAAAATCATGCGCCGTATCTTGCGAAAAATTGCTGCAGGGGAAACCAGTAACTTAGGCGATACCTCAACCCTTGCTGATCCAAGTGTTGTTGAACGACTGATCGAGCAGAAAAATCTACTACTCACAGAAGCGGCACAATAATACCTAACAACAAAACAAACCGATGTTCACCCTATGTTCAAAAAGGAAGAGCACCATGAACGAAAATGTCTATCAACGGATTGAGCGTAATCCACATTTTCAAGAGTTAGTTCGTAAGCGTCAACGCTTTGCTTGGACACTCTCTTTGATCATGCTGGCCTGCTATTTAGGGTTTATTTTATTAATTGCCTTTGATCCGGCATGGCTAGGAACGCCCATCAGCCCAGACTCAAGCATTACACGCGGCATTCCCGTTGGCGTTGGTATTATTTTTACCGCATTCATCTTAACGGGAATTTATGTTCAGCGAGCTAATGGCGAATTTGATCAATTAAACCAAGAGATATTAAATGAGGTGAGCAAATGATACGCCGCAGCCTGCTCGGGATTAGCCTCTATAACCTATTATCACTGACAAC
>NZ_JBOFRH010000592.1:0-5231 GCF_051650925.1 Plesiomonas sp. | reverse complement strand
GTGGGCGTGGCTATTTTTGCTTACCTGACAATGCGCGATACGCCACAGTCATGTGGTTTACCGCCGATTGAAGAGTACAAAAATGACTATCCGGAAGATTACAGCGCTAAAAATGAGATAGAGCTGACAGCAAAAGAGATCTTCACCAAATATATCCTGCCGAACAAACTGCTGTGGTATATCGCATTTGCCAACGTATTCGTCTATCTGCTGCGCTACGGTGTGCTTGATTGGGCCCCAACTTATCTTAAAGAAGTTAAACACTTCTCGGTGGATAAATCCTCATGGGCTTACTTCCTGTACGAGTGGGCGGGTATTCCAGGCACGCTGGTGTGCGGTTGGATGTCAGATAAAGTCTTTAAGGGCAACCGCGGTGCAACCGGTGTGTTCTTTATGATTTTGGTTGCCATTGCGACTACCGTGTACTGGTTAAATCCGGCAGGAAATCCGACGGTGGATATGGCCGCGCTGGTTGCGATTGGCTTTTTGATCTACGGGCCTGTCATGCTAATTGGTTTGCATGCGCTTGAACTGGCACCGAAAAAAGCGGCAGGTACGGCAGCCGGTTTCACCGGTCTGTTTGGTTACTTAGGTGGCTCGGTTGCGGCCAATGCCGTGGTGGGTTACACCGTGGATCACTTTGGTTGGGATGGCGGCTTTATGTTGCTGATCGGTTCATGTGTGATGGCGGTCATTTTGCTGGCATTAACCATGTTCCACCACAATAAAGCGCAGGAAGATAAAGCTCGCGGGTAATGGATTCTACCGCGTTCATTGCTGTTGCCCCTACTGGCATTAAATCATGGCAGCTTAGGCTGTCATGATTATCCAGTGAGGTGACAGGGGCGGTAAGTCGGTTGCTTTTTATCACCCCGTATTTATCACCTATTGTAATAAATATAATCCTAATTAATTGTTTTATATAAAAATTATTCTGCTGTTAATAAAAATAACACATTACCTTTGTACCCTACTCTGCAACGCACATAAACTAAGAGCACATTCACGATGAAAAAAACATTGCTGGCACTTATGACTGGAACGTTGTTAGCTACACCGTTGTTTGCATTGGCTGAAAATGCGGCCCCATCTGATAAAACGGAAGGTAAAATTGTGGTTGCCCACCGTGGCGCGAGCGGTTACCTGCCGGAGCACACGTTGCCCGCAAAAGCGATGGCCTATGCAATGGGGGCGGATTATCTGGAACAAGATGTGGTGATGACGAAAGACAATCAGCTGATTGTGCTGCATGACCACTATCTTGACCGAGTGACCGATGTCGCAAAGAAATTTCCCGACAGGGCGCGTAAAGATGGCCGTTTCTACGCAATAGATTTTACCTTGCCTGAGATCCGCCAGTTGAGCTTTACCGAAGAGTTTGTGCTGGATAAAGATGGCAAAATGAGCCAGAAATTCCCGAACCGCTTCCCGATGTGGGCTTCTGATTTCCGAATTCATACTCTGGCCGAAGAGATCGAGATGATTCAGGGAATGAACCACTCTACTGGCAATAATGTCGGGATTTATGTTGAGACGAAAGCACCGTGGTTTCATAAAACCGAAGGCAAAGACATTTCAGTGGCCGTGCTAGAGACGCTGAAAAAGTACGGATATACCCAGAAGGGCGATAAGGTGTTCTTCCAGAGTTTTGATGCGCCCGATTTACAGCGAGTGCATGATGAGCTGCTGCCAAAAATGGGTATGGATATCAAACTGGTACAGTTGATTACGCCAACCGATGATCAAGAGACGATGGTCATTAACCCTGATGGCTCATTAACCAACTACAGTTACGACTGGATGTTTAAGCCCGGTGCGATGGCCAAAATTGCCAAATATGCCGATGGTGTTGGCCCGTGGTACCCGATGGTAGTGGAAGAGAGCTCTACACCGGGCAATATTAAAACCACCATTATGGTCAAAGAAGCGCATGAAAACGGTTTAGTGGTGCACCCGTATACCTTCCGTAAAGATCCGGGCAAAGTACCGGCATACGCAAAAGATCTGAATGATATGCTGGATATTTTCTACAATACCGCCGATGTTGACGGTGTGTTTACCGATTTTCCTGATGTTGCGGTCAAGTTTTTACAAAACCAAAAGGCCGCCAAGTAGTGGGTGTAAACCTGTAGATAGGGTGTTATTACCATCACACCGCACTACTCTTTGGGCTATTACTTTGCGCTATCACACAAATACCATGCCCCGCATTATCTTTGCGCGGGTGTTGTAGTGAGCACCCCCATGCTCATGTGTGGTAGATGAGCGGTTCATACAGGGTGCGTGTGAGCGGTGTAAAGACACCATGACGTTAAAACTCTGACCTCACTAAAACCCAGCCGATACGCTGGGTTTTTTGTTTGCAGGTTTAAGGCCAAAAGTAGCGTACTAGACTCATGCCAGCAAAGGTCATCAGCAATGAGCCGCCTAAATGCAGTATGATCCCGCCAAATACCCACAATGTTTGCCCTTTTTCAAGGCTAGCAATCATCTCTGCCGAGAAGCTGGAAAAGGTGGTTAAGCCACCCAGAAAGCCGGTAATGATAAATAGACGCAGATGCGGAGATACATGGGGGGTACGCAAAAATATCTCAATGGCTAACCCGATGAGAAAGCCGCCCAGCAGGTTGACGAGCAGTGTTCCGGGCGGAAGGTGTGGCATGAGATGATTGAGTTTTGTTCCAATCCACCAGCGAAGCGATGCGCCGATTGCAGCGCCGCCACTGACAGCCAGTAATGAGCTGAACACTGGGCGATTCCCCCAAGTTAAAATACGATAACGACAAATAAAAACAGACCCAAATAACCGTTGTCTGATTATCGCTGAAAAAAAACGGATATGGGTATTTTAAAGGTTACTTTTTGTCGCAGAGAAAAGAGAAAATGGGAGAAAGCTGCTCTGGGAGTTCAGAGCAGGCTTTTTCGATACCGCACATATTGTACCGGAAAACTGTACCGGAAAATTGCACCGTAAAATAAGAGACCGCTTGAGATAATAGGGTCTGAGTGCTGTTAGCTCAAAAAGAGTTTACGCAGATAGTGCGCGACGGCCTCATCACTGTTTTCACCGATCACTTCGCACTCAGGCAGGGTATCTTTCAGGCGTTGATGTGCATTTTGCATGACACAGCCTTTGCCGACCATACTCAGCATTTCAACATCATTCATGCCATCACCAAACGCAATACACTCTTGCAGCGTCAGCCCTTTAAGCGGCAGGATCTGTTCCAGCGCATGGCCTTTTGACACACCACCGGCCATTACCTCAAGGCACTCAGGCAGTGAGAAACTGACATTCACCCGATCACCAAAACGGGCATTGATTGCCTCTTCTAGCGCCAGCAGTTGCTCGTGTTTGCCAAGGTAGAACACTTTGGCGATATCTTGGTGGTTTTCAACCATGGCCATATCGACAATGCGACAGCAAAAACCGGTCTCTTCATGAAACTCAGCCAGCCACTCAACATCACGGTCAATACACCACTCATCACCCTGATAAACATTGGTGATAATGTCGGGATTATTGTGTGCTAGCAGCATCAGATCGCGGGCAATTTCAGCGGGCAAGTCATGCTTGAACACCAACTCTCCGGCAGTATTGTGTACCCGCGCACCGTTTGAGGTGACCATATAGGCATCGATACCCAAATTATCACGGATACGAGCGACATCAACATGATGGCGGCCGGTAGCAAAAATAAAACGCACACCCTGCTCGGTCAGCAGATGTAAAGTTTCCGCAGTAAAAGGGGATACGCGGTGATCTGGGGTCAGTAAAGTTCCGTCCAGATCTGAGGCGACAACACGATACATAGTGACATACTCTGGTTACCGAAAAAGTGAGGCCTACAGTATACCCGCTGGTGTGAGGCTGTCTGTTGATATGACCAATTCTCACTCGATAGGGTGATCAGCCTCACTAAACTTTCGCTATCAGCCAGCGGATTAATGCGCTACAGACTGTGCGGAAAAAAAGTGCAGTACCTGTTGTAATGCCTCAACCCGTAGCGAGTCTTGCTCAAACAGTAGCTCATGGTGAGCACCACTGATGGTCATCGGCGCACCGGTAGCACACGGATGCCCAGCACGTTTCATTGCCTGACAAAATGCGCGATGGGCTTGATTATCTACCACGGTATCTTCACTGCCTTGTAGCAGCAGTAATGGGGTTGTAATCGTACCGGCTTGTGCAATTGCCTGTTCTGCGCCCTGAACACTCTCACCAATCCAGTGCAGTGTCGGGCCGCCGAGCTGCACCTGCGGATGCGCGGCATACAGATCGCGAAACCACTGGTAGCGCGGCTGACTGTGGGTCAGGTCATTACCGGCAAACGGTGTTGCCAAATAAGGGCCGGTGCTCGGTGCATAGCCTTGATCATAGCGGGTAAATAATTTGGCAACCGTGGTCAGGGTTTTAACCTGCCACATCGGCATTGGAAACAAAATACCGTGCATCGGTGCTGACAGTGCGGCGGCGGTAAAATCGTGTGGATAGCGCGCCAGATACAGGCTCGATATTGCTCCGCCCATTGAGTGCGCCAGCAGATCTCGCTGACGGTATGGCTGGCCGCGCGCCTGCTCTGCCTGTGTGAACAGCTGATCACGCACCGTTTTCATATCACTGACATAATCGCTAAAGTGCCGGACATACCCTTTTTGTGGATCGGGTAACAGACGGTCTGACAGCCCCTGTCCGCGATGATCAAACAAAAATACATCATAGCCCTGTAAAAACAGATCGTAGGCCAGCTCTTGATACTTCAGGTAAGTCTCTAGGCGACCATTGACAACCAGTATCGCCTTGTCGTGATCCGGCGCAGTAAATCGGATCGCACTCAAGCGAAGGTTATCTTTTCCTATTACCGACGATGTCACCCCTTGCTGCCAAAACGGGCTAACCTGCTTCTGCATAAACGCCGGATAATTTATCTCACGGGTCAGGATATCGGCCGGTAATACGCCGGAGAGTTGAGCGGTTTGCGCAGTTTTTGGCGATGTAGACGGTGGCAAAATACGCTCTGAATGGGGAGTTGCGGTATTACTTATTACTGCATTACTTGCTGCGTCAGTGTTTTCTGCGAAGCTATCTGCCTGTATGGGTTCACTCATCATCAGTAACCATAAGCTAAAAAAAAGAGGGGTTGCGGGGATCGCGGTTTTTTTTGCCGCGGTGGTGAGTGTTTGTATCATCATAGATGGCAGCCACCTCAGCAGGGCTGACCATTGCCGGA
>NZ_JBOFRH010000591.1:0-2447 GCF_051650925.1 Plesiomonas sp. | reverse complement strand
AAACCATCTAAAATGGAAATCCTTTTTTACAAAAATACCCTAAACGGGTTACCGGTATCATGGCTTGATAGATATCAAAAACTGGCCGGTAATTTTTATTCAGGGAAATAATTGCTGGTGAGGTCAAAAATATTATCCTCTCGCCTCAATATAATGAGGCAAGCTGTTTTATTTCGAATGAGAAAATGAATGAATATAGGGATAAGTGTGCAATACGCAAATAAATAACAAGGTGGCAAATTATTTAACGTAAGCGATGAGGTCGCCATACAATTGAATTGGGCGATGAAAGAAATACCGCAGAGAAATGATGGCGTACAATTCAGTGAAATAATAAATACCGCCATGCAGCGGCGCTAACAATAACGGCAACGGCTCAATGTAATGGAAACCGATCAGGCCAACCGCGAATTAACCAAGCAAGCCTAACGAGATGATTAGGCCTACCGTGCATAGCCTGATGCGTGGCAAAGCCTTGTAGTTAATGCCCTCTGGCCGCCTGCACCTGCGCGAACGCTGCCCAGAAATGGCGCGTCTGTACCAAGATCTGCTCATCCGGTAATTGATGCCAAATACTCTCGCCCCACAAACTTAACAGTACCGATTCGCTATCGGTAATTTGCGCCTCGCGCTGCTGACTTGGGCTTTCCCCCGCGCTCTCTTGCACTAACAATTCTTGTGCTAACAAAGTTTGTGCTCGCGTAGCATCGGCCAATTGGCTTTCGCTAGTTGATGCCTCAAGATCTGATTGATGGCGCTGCAAAACACATAATGCTGCGCGGATCGCCGCCGTTTCATAACGCAAAATATCATGCGCATCTGATTTAATATGAAACTGAGATGCCAATGCGGTCAACTCGGTCAGCAGTAATTCCCCTTCGATAATCAGTGCCGCTATCGCCATGACCGTTCTCCTTAGCGCTCTTGTTGTCAATATTGTTTTTATCCATAAAAACAATTAATTCTTATTCGCAATTTACTGTGCAACCCTTTTCCAATCTGAGTATAACTTGCTGGTGTTGATATTTTTAGCCGGTGACTTCCAACATCAACCTACGCCTTCTATATTTTTTATTTAGCTAATATTCTGCTTATCTTGCTTTTCAGCTATCAGTTTTATTTTGCTCCCCTTGAATTAAGCATAATCGAGCTACCCATAATTACCTATTTGAACCGCGCACATTTTTCAGCGCAATGCTGGGTAATTTGCCGCTATCTTTCGCAAAAAAGACAACAATAAGAGCAAAAATCGTCATAACGATTCTTCTTTTAGCGCCCCGTACTACTGACTATTCGCGCAATAATCAAACGATAAACAACGTTCTTAGCCGGTAGCACTACTCGACCGGTCTTGCTTACACCGAGATGGGCGCTAAGCCGTGCAGGCACTGACAGATATGCTAAAATGCGGCAACATCCTGATATCACAACTCAAACACGGACTTACGGATGAGCCACTTACCTGTCACAGACGCAGAGCCTAGTCGTGCGCTGTATCGCCGCATTCCGGCCATTGAACAACTGCTGCGTCACCCGCAGATCCAGCATCTTTTGGCACATTACGGCAATACCCTGATCACTGAGCAATTACGCCAACTGCAACAGCTGGCGCGCCAACACATTCAAACTCGCCACTCTCTGCCAAATTGGAGTGACGATTGGCCACAAGCGCTGCAACATCAGCTGCAACAACGCCGTCTGGCGCCGCCGCGGGTTTTTAACCTCACTGGCACAGTATTGCATACGAATCTCGGCCGCTCCCCGATGGCGGAGGCGGCAGTGACGGCAGTGAGCCAAGTGATGCGCCACCCTGCGGCACTGGAATTCGATCTCGATGCCTCCGCACGCGGCCATCGTGACCAACAGGTCGCCCAGTTACTGTGCCGCCTGACCGGCGCCGAAGATGCCTGCCTCGTGAACAACAATGCCGCAGCCGTGTTGCTGCTGTTAGCCAGCATGGCCGCTGGACAAGAGGTGGTAGTATCACGTGGGGAGTTGGTGGAGATCGGCGGCGCTTTTCGCGTACCGGATGTCATGCGCCAAGCCGGTTGCCTGCTACATGAAGTGGGCTCCACTAACCGCACACACTTGCGCGATTACGAGCAAGCCATCAACCCACACACCGGCTTGCTGATGAAAGTGCACACCAGCAACTACAGCATTCAAGGCTTCACTGCCGAGGTCTCGCATGCTGAATTAGCCGCCCTTGGCCAGCAGCATGGGTTACCAACCGCGGTGGATTTGGGCAGTGGCTCACTGATTGATTTGACTGCCTATGGTCTACCCGCCGAGCCAATGCCGCAGACCTTGATCGCACAAGGGATCAGTCTGGTTTGTTTCTCGGGTGATAAACTGCTCGGCGGCCCACAAGCCGGGATCATCATCGGCAAACGCGACCTGATTGCCAAGTTACAGCGTCACCCTCTCAAGCGTGCGCTACGCGCCGA
>NZ_JBOFRH010000590.1:0-1554 GCF_051650925.1 Plesiomonas sp. | reverse complement strand
TCACGGCTTTGGCTCTGAACTGCCGGCATTTACTCAGATGGTGCTCAATCTTTCGGTATTACTGCGGGAAAAAGGCGGCTTTGTGGCAATAGGTATTGTGGCAGCAGTTTATCTCTATCGCCGCATGTACCGCAGCTCTGAAAAAATACGTCTTCGGCAGGATAAATTTATGCTCAAATTGCCGGTCATTGGCCTTATGCTGCATAAAGCCAGTGTTGCCCGCTTTTCACGCACCTTATCAGTCACCTTTACCGCCGGTGTGCCACTGCTAAACGGCTTGGTTTCTGCGGCAGGTGCTTCCGGCAATCTGATCTACCGTAACGCCATTTTAGCGGTACGCAAAGAGGCCGAACAGGGCATTCCGATTCATCAGGCCATGCAAAAGCAGAACCTGTTTCCACCAATTACTACCCAAATGGTGATGATTGGCGAAGAGTCAGGTTCACTTGATGGCATGCTCGATAAAATTGCTACCATTTATGAGCAAGAAGTTGATGACATGGTTGATGCGCTATCTAGCCTGCTAGAGCCTTTTATTATGGTGATTATTGGCGGTATTGTCGGTTCACTGGTCGTGGCTATGTATCTGCCTATTTTCAATATGGGTAGCGTAATCGGCTAACACTCAGCGCTAAAATAAAAAGTTAAAAAACTAAAATCTGAACTTAAGCCTAATCATGGAATGATATTATGCTTGCTCAACGCCTGCGGATCCACAGCCAACACTTTTTTACGGCTTATACACCCGCGCAAACCTGCCATGTTCTACTGCTGGCGCTGTTTTTTCTCTGCGGCATGCACACGGTACAAAATCATCTTGGTGGCGAAGGGTTACAAATCCCGTTTAATAATATTGGCTGGATAGTGATCAGCGCTATCATTCTCAATGGCATACTGTTGATAAGCCGCACACATCAACTGCGGTATAACCGCTTATCACAAGGGTTGTTGATCAGTTGCATGCTGATCAGCTTGCCACAACTCTACCCGCAAGCCGATACCCGCATACTCACCACCCTATTTGGTCTGTGGGGCGGCTATCTAACCTATCTAGCGGCAGTGCAGTTACAACTCACCGCGCGGCAAAAACAGCATTTACTCTGGATACTGCTATGCGGGGTTTTGATTCAAGCCTCTCTAGCGCTCTGGCAATATTACTGGCTGACCGAGGGCAACAGTTTCGGGTATGACAGCCACCTCAACCGCCCCTACGGGATCTTCTTCCAGCCAAATCTGATGGCCTCTTTTATGGTCACCGGCACGGTAATTGCTGCGTTTTTATTGCTGCATACCACACGAATGTGGCAACGTACAGTGCTCGCAATCAGCATTACGCTGACTACCTTTATCACAGTAGTACTGCTTTCACGCACCGGTTGGCTGGCTCTGATATTGGTTAGCCCACTGATATTGTTCACACTGCTGCGCCAAAATCACCAACATAAACAAAATGCAGCGCTATTTTTTATCGCCCTGAGTATTGGTCTACTATGGGGGCTAGCACAAAATTTTTGGCTGAATGATATTACCCTGCTGATGGCTGATCGGGTTTCA
>NZ_JBOFRH010000589.1:0-1672 GCF_051650925.1 Plesiomonas sp. | reverse complement strand
GCTGGGCGAGCGGCACGCTTAGATTTTTTCGCTGGTGCATTATCAGCCAGCAGATTCAGCAGTTCGTTAGGATCAATGCCGTCAGCAATCAGCATTTCGCGGTATTGCTGCAATTTACGCTGACGCTCTTCATTTTCAGCCCGATTTTGTTCGGCTTCATGACGGCGCTCTTCCACCACAGTGGTCAGCTTTTCCAGCATATCATCCAGTTGTTCCATAGGAAGCTCGCGGGCCAGAGCTCGCATGTTACGAATATTGGTTAACAGCTTAATCATGTCGCTCATCGTATTTATCTCGGAGAAATTTATTGTTTCTTATGCTGTATTAAATGCGCACAGCAAATCTAATTGGATCAGTAATCAAAGATAAATAAATGCGATTTAAAAGTACATCATTAAAAGATGAAAAATAAAATTAATAACAAATATTCGGATCTGTCATCAAAAAAACTATTTAATGCCCCTGTTATCCATAAGTAGATTGCAAACAGAATCTGAATATCTGTCATTCTTTCTTGTTTAATTGTGTGATTTTTAAGTGAAAAATTCTTGGCGGAAAACCGAATTTTTGCATTGCATCACTGAAATAAATTGTTACTATGGATTTCGCTACAGAAAAGTAGAGGTGCGCTGTTTATCAGTAACTGTCAGGAGGGTGATGCCAGAGATTGACAGCGAAAGGAGCCAGCGCCGAAGTCAGAAACGCTATCGAAGCCTTCTGGCTGGTGCAATTCTCGAACAGGGCTTGCACTGCCATAGTCATAAGTTTGTTTATTACACTATGGAGCGCTACTGGTTGGTTTTGGTGCACATGTTCGTTGTTCCGTACCTTTAGTCATTTGACTGTCAGTAGATCTTCGCCGTACTTTTAAGGTAAAGATCATGAATATTGTTGATTATTCCAATTCATTTTGGGCGGTTTTGCCCCCTTTCACTGCACTGGTTCTCGCTGTTGTTACCCGCCGCGTTCTTTTTTCGCTAGGAATGGGGATTGTTCTGGGTGCGCTGCTATTAACGCAATTCTCACCATTAAATGCACTGGGCTATTTACAACAAAAAGCCACGGCATTGGTATGGGATGATGGCGCGCTGAACTGGTGGAACATTCATATTCTGCTGTTTTTATTCCTGCTGGGCGGAATGACCGCGATGTTAACGCTTTCTGGTGGTAGCCGCGCTTTTGCGCAGTGGGCTAGACAGCGGATTAAGACACAACGTGGCGCTAAGTTGCTGACTGTATTCTTAGGTGCCTTCATCTTTATTGATGACTATTTTAACAGTTTGGCGGTAGGGTCGATTGCTCGTCCAGTAACCGATCGCGCTCATATTTCGCGTGCCAAGCTGGCCTATATTCTGGACTCCACCGCCGCACCGGTGTGCGTGATGATGCCGGCGTCTAGCTGGGGGGCGTACATTATCACCATTATTGGTGGCATTTTGACAACGCACGGAGTGACCGAATACACTCCGTTGGGCGCGTTTGTCGCTATGGTGCCGATGAACCTGTACGCCATTTTTGCGCTGGTGATGGTGCTGGTGGTGTCTTGGTTGTCACTGAATATCGGTCCGATGCGTCGTCATGAGCGCATGGCCAGCGAAGGGATCTCCCTGACTGGTCGTGAGATGGAAGAGCAGAGCAACGATCACGGCTTTAGCGTGCGTGAGCTGGAGTC
>NZ_JBOFRH010000588.1:0-1057 GCF_051650925.1 Plesiomonas sp. | reverse complement strand
CCGGACATGGGCAATCCGAGCCACTGACATCACACCGCGGTATTCCGGAAATGACCCGTGCCGTGTCGCGCTGGTTACAGACACAAAATTGCGGGCCGGTGATCGTGATAGGTTTATCACTCGGAGCATTGGTGGGATTGGAGTTATTGCTGAAATATCCACATCAAGTGCTGCATGCCATTTTGATCAACGGCACGACCGATCTGCGCTTAACAGATCCGGATGTCAGCCGATTTTTCACCCAACGCATCTGGTTTGTTCGCTTATTTGGCGTGGAGAATATGGCTAAAGCGGCCGCTCCCTTGCTGTTTCCCGATCCGCAATTGCATGCGGTGCGTGAACGCTTTATCCAGCAGCTCAGCCTAAACTCGAAAGCCCAATATCTGCGCCTACTGTACAGCCTACAAAATTGGGAGGCCTCCGCTGAGTTGATGCAACGAAACAGCGTGCCCGTCGATATCGTCAGCAGTGAGCTCGATTATCTCAGTGAAGCGCGTCGTCGTCGTTTATTTGCTCCACTAAGTTATTCGCGTTTTCATACCTTGCCCGGCCTTCATCATGCCGCCCCCGCAGAATCACCAGAAAGCTGCAATCAACTGCTGCAGCATTTGCTATACCAAGCGCTACGCTAACCACAATCGTTAACGAAGTGAACGACAGGCCGAGGTTTGGGTTGTACTCATACTTATATTGCGTATTTGGATATTGCGTATATCGTTCCGCCCCATCACTGCCGGACTAACCACTACTTCGAACCTAACGCACCAAGCCTAATGCGCCACATCTCAATAGAGGGATAAATACACCACACCTCTTTCTTGTTATTTTCTGACGCTGAACCACGTAAGCCCCCCTATTTGCCTGCGTTGAGACGACATTTTCTCGCCCGGATAGCAACGTAATCACGCCCTTGCCTCATCCACAAAGATGCTTTTTTATGCACAATTGTGAATAGCTTATTTTTAATTTTTTATAACCAATAAATTTTTATTCCACGCAGCAAAATGCTGACACCCCGTAGCTCAGTAACAAGCTGAAAAACATCGGCTATTTCGTT
>NZ_JBOFRH010000587.1:0-1275 GCF_051650925.1 Plesiomonas sp. | reverse complement strand
ACCCGCTGTTCAAATTGCGTCATCATCAGATTTATTCTCGTTGCCAGAGTGTTACCGAAAAATTCTGCCGCAGACTATAACAGCAACTGCGTATGCTCTCCAGAGAGCGCCGAGCTATTACTGATGCGCCGTTAGGGCAATCTGTGGCTCGACTATACGACTCAGCACAGAGCATTTTTATCTCTTTCTAAAGAGAAACCGCCACGCATCATCTTGGCGCCGTACACACTCCACCTACTGCAGCCCTTTGTGCAGCGTGATCAAACTCTCATTTTTCTGAACGCGCCGCGCATAAATAAATGAAATAAACTAATGCATAGATAACATCTTCCGCAGCCAGAGCAACAGATGGACGCGATAAGGAGAATAGATTATTTTTATAAATCATTATTTTTTAAAATTTACCCCCAGCACCTATTCTAATAATACGCAACGAACTCTATAAATCGGCTATTAGCGCTTATTTCTTGCTGTATGCAACTTTATTTACTATGTGATATCACAATGTCACATTTAAAATACAATCAATAAATGATTAGTATTTGTAATGCGACAAAAGAAAAATCAGCAGTAAAATAGCGCGCATTCGCCAACCAGCAGCCAACGTTAGCCGCGTAATAAAGAAGCGTCATACTGTGTGCTGGCCTGTGTTGTCTCACTCGCGTTTTCACTGATGGACTGAGCCACTTTCCCCATGTTACTGACTGTCTTATATCTTATCGGGATCACCGCTGAAGCCATGACCGGTGCGCTGGCCGCAGGTCGTCGTAAAATGGATCTGTTCGGTGTGATTATCATCGCCAGTGTGACTGCCATCGGGGGCGGCTCGATCCGTGATATGTTGCTCGGCCATTACCCGCTCGGCTGGGTCAAACACCCGCACTACATTGTGATTGTAGCCTGTGCCGCAGTGATCACGACGTGGATCTCACCGGTCATGAAGCACCTGCGCAAAGTGTTTTTGGTGCTCGATGCGCTGGGTTTGATCGTCTTTTCGATCATTGGTGCGCAAGTGGCGCTGGATATGCACCACGGTCCAGTAGTGGCGGTGATTGCCGCAGTGATCACCGGCGCATTTGGCGGAGTGTTGCGTGATCTGCTGTGTAATCAGATCCCGCTGGTATTCCAAAAAGAGTTGTATGCAGGGATCTCATTTGCCGCCGGTTTGCTGTATGTCGGCTTGCAACATACCGGATTAGATCACAATGCGGTGACCATGATTACCCTGTGCAGCGGCTTTGTGGCCCGTTTGCTGGCGATGCACTTTGAATTAGG